>JAEELW010000075.1 GCA_016282915.1 Lachnospiraceae bacterium
CGACCGATTCGATATAATAGATCTGATCGTAACGGACCATAAGCGTATCGCTGCCCGAAAGCACCGGGATAGTGTTTCCGCTGTCCCGAAGAAGGTCGGCTGCTCTGCGTATGGTGTCGGTCACTTCAACAGCACTTATCACTGCGCTTTCGTCCTCTTCTGTTTTTACCTTTCTGATCTCGACTTTCATGTATTCCCCGATTCCACAAGATCCTTTGCGATACTACGGATCTATTGCGCTTACTATAATATCCGTCACACCGGATTATACCCTTATTACCGGATTTTCTCAACTCTTGGTCCGAAAGCTCATAATGAATATGGCGTATATATATGTTAGCTGTTGTCTCTGGATTACAGAAAGGATATACTGTTATATGTTTATTATGATGCTATAGATGTTTGGTTCCGTAACGGAGTGACAGAAGATCGAGACTGTGCATATGACGATCACTGAATATTTTGAACAATTAAAAACAAAGGATATCATCTGCTGGGGCAGCGGAAAACATTTTCGTAACAGCACCTGTCCTTTTTTGATGAAAAGCGAACTGATCACTAATCTCAAGGGCTTTGTGGATAATGCAAAAAGTACGCCTGTCGAGATCAGCGGCCGCTCTTACACACGAATAGGAAAGAAGGAACTGGCCTTAAAAGACCACAGTAAGACCGTGATCCTGATCGCCGTCAGCGGATATGAGGAGATATTATCACAGCTGCGCGCAGATCCCGTTCTGTCCGCTTTTGAAGCCGTTCCTTCTATATATCCGGAATTTCTTTACGGGGATATGTTACTCTTATCGGCAGACAAGCCGCCGAAAGACTATAGAAAGCATGACCGGCAGATCATCCCGGGGATCATCCATGCGATCTGGTTTTCGACAGATCCGTTACCACCCTTGTATCAGAAATGCCTTGATTCCTGGAAAAAATATGCTCCGGATATGGAGATAAAGATCTGGGATCTGAAGAATTATAAAGCAGACCACTGCCTTTTCTTTGAACAGGCGGTCGAATGCGGAAACTGGGCCTTCGCTTCCGATTATGCCAGAGCAGATCTGCTGCGCCGATACGGCGGTGTTTATATGGATCTGGATGTGGAGATGCTGCGTCCCATCGACGACCTTTTATACAATGATGCCTATATGAGCTTTGAATCGCTAGACCGAATCGAATGCGGCTCCGGCATGGGCGCCGGGCCGGAACATCCGATCCTGCAAAAGATCTGCGAAAGCTACGAGAACAGGCCTTATCTGAAGACTGACGGAAGCTGGGACAATTCAACCTGTCCGGTGCGCTATACTCAGGTCATAGAAAAATATGGCCTTAAGAAAAACGGAGGTTTCCAGTTTGTAGAGGATATCACCGTTTATCCTTTTGAGGTACTGACCGCAAAAAGCTTCGATACCGGCATCATATATAAAACGCCGTTGACCTACACCCTGCATCATCATAACGGAAGCTGGATCCCCGGCCGTGCCCGCGAGGCCGTAACGGAACGCTATCAGAATATCCAAAGTTTTCTTGCATCCAAAGGTATCATTCCCGAAATCTAAAAAACCACGGGGACCTCGTGGTTTTTCGTGTTCACTTAATTATAACATACTGTTTAGCCCCTCAAGTATCGATCCGCAGGCCCAGGGCATGAGCGCAAACCATGTAGAAGCAACGCTTCCGTCAGGATAATGCTCCGTAAGCAGTCCCTGACTATGGCAGAATCTCTCCGACATCCATCCCCTCTTTCCGTAATCAAACTCCCGGTCGAATGTATTATGACACTGACAGCTCCACAATATCGTATCATTCAGACGCTTTGCAACATACTCATCATTCCTGTGGCTGAGATAATACTTTATCTCTCCGATCACGGATGAAGACATGGGATGGATATGCGGATTCGTTACGGAAGTTATGCTCCCGCCGCAGCTTGACCACCCCACTTTACTGAGAGGCGGCACCTTTATTGGCGAATTATAACTGAACTTAAACGTAAACTCGTAATACAAGGCATCCCGCATATGATCCAGTAAACCATCTTCCCCTGTCATCTCGTGCAGATACCGCACTGCCCTGATATAGCTCAGAACACCTTCCGAATCAATATTCTTGTCAATATCCAGTGGGCCTCCGTAACACTCTTCACGACAGATATAAGCCTTATGATACCACTGTTCGCTTTTAAGCAGCCCTTCCAAGTATTCTCTCCCGCCTGTTATAAAGCAATAAAAGGCTGCCGCCGCCATGCACCATGCTCCGGAAAAAGAATCATATGCCAGACCTGCTCCCGATCTGTCCGAAAAGATATAAGGATATTCTCCGTCGGTATTGCGGCTCTGCTCGGTAACATCGATCACGCCTTTTGCATATTCCAGCCAGTCATCATGTATCGTCCCTGCCCTCTTTTCCCATTCGTATGCCTTTAACAGCAGATAAACCGCCTGCCCCACCAGATATGCCGCATGTCCCGGAGCCGGCTGCTTGTCATACCACCAGCCTTTGTTGCTCCATACTCCGTCATTCTCTGCTGTAAAAGGC
>JAEELW010000076.1 GCA_016282915.1 Lachnospiraceae bacterium
GGCAGTTCAGAAAAGCCCTGTCCTTTTATTCTGTGTTAAAGTCAGCCGATATAAAATGCCTTCGCGCCATGTGCCGGAAGCCCGGTTTTGAATATGCTTCCGATCGTTACACTCTCCCCGCTCCAAAGCTCCGTTGCTTTACTGTCTGCAGGGATCTCTTCCAGTTCATCCATGGAAAACTCGAGAGTTCCGTCCTCCCCGCCAGCATTGAAAACCGCTATGTACTTTCCGCTGTCACAGTCATCGGCCGCCCACAGGATATACTCGTTTCCGTCGATCTCCCTACGGAAGATCTGTCTTGCATTCCTGGAGTGCGCATGCATCTTAAGGACCGCCTCGTTTGTGACCAGCTTCAGTGTAAAATCATCAAAGCGCGTCATCTCTCCACCGATCATCAGCGGCGAACGCATGATGCTCCAGAGAGTCATCATTGTGATCTGCTCATCTACCGTGAATGCGCTTTTATTATCCTTGTCATAATCCTGCTTGATCGGGCCGATCGGCAGCATGTCCGCATCGGGGAAATGTCCGGCACCCGCATGTATGCTCCATTTTTCGGCACGTTCAAACATGGCGTAGAGCAGTTTCCAGTCATCCCAGAAATCATCGGTGATACGCCACATATTCGCAAGCTGCTTATACAGCTCGGCCTTTTCCAGAAGTGCCGGTCCGGGTGAAAGGGAAAGGACCATTTCTCTTCCGCAGCTGTTCAGCGACTCCGAGAGCATGATCATTTCCTTCTCTTCATGCGGAAGCTCCCTGCAGATATCATCGCATTTGATGAAATCCACGCCCCAGGAGGCGTACAGTTTAAAGATCGAATCGTAATATGCCCTGCCCGTCCCGTTGTCCTTCACACCGTACATATCGGGATTCCACATGCATATGCTGTTAAACCTTGCAGCGTCACGCGCTGTCCTGTCCGTGCCAAAGACCGGAAGATCTTTATGAACTGCATGACGGGGAATACCGCGCATGATATGGATCCCGAATTTCAGGCCGAGCGAATGCACATATTCCGCGAGTGGTGCAAAGCCCTTTCCGTCCGCCGCGGAAGGAAAACGGTTCGGTGCCGGAAGAAGTCTTCCGTATTCATCCATGCACAGATCCGCAAAAGGTCTGTATTCGTGTGTGGTCGCGCCGGGCTCATACCACTGGATATCGACTACCACATACTCCCAGCCGTACTGTTTCAGATGACTCGCCATGAACTCGGCGTTCTGTCTCACTTCCTTCTCCGTCACGGCTGCACCGTAGCAATCCCAGCTGTTCCAGCCCCTGGGGGCGATCTGCGGTCTGAACATATTTTTCCCTCCTGAAAAAATTTTAATATTTTAGTTATACGCTAGTTTCTGCAAGTTCCTTACACTCTGCTTTGCGCCGGACACTTCCGCACCAGCCCGGTCTTTATTGTTTTCTGACGCATACTCTGAATAATCTTTTCTCCAACTTGTATCTGCTCATGATCTCTTCATTCAGGAATTCGATCTCAAAATCCCCGAATATCCTGCGGATATCTTCTTCGTCAAAAAATCGTTTCAGCGTTCCCGCTTTCGTTTCATATACATGATGCTCGATCTCCGTTCCGTCCCCGGCACCGTGATTCTTATCATTTACGGAATTCACGCGGAAGATCAGATGCCCTCCCGGCAGAAGGATCCTTTTTATCTCCTGCAGGATATCCGCTGTTTCCTTCTCCGTAAAATAATGCAGGCACAGATCCGCGATGATCAGGTCAAACGTTCCGTCTTCAAAGGGAAAGCCGTCAAGCATATTGAAACAATGCGTCTCGCCAACCTCCGGGAAATTCTTTTTTATATTGGCGATCGCAGTCTCCGACATATCGCAGGGGATCACCTGCTTTCCCTTTGAGAGCAGATAAAGGGTATCGTTGCCGCCGCCGCAGCCCAGATCCAGGACCGCTTTATCGGTCTGCTTTATGATATCCTCAAATCTCTCCAGCCAGTCGTCCGTCCTGATCGAACTCCTGTCATAGGATTGGGCTCTGTGGCTGTCTTCCCAGTATTTTAACGATGCCGCTCTGTGATCTGTCTCCATGCGTCCTCCTTCATCTCAAAAAACCGGCAGCTCCGTCCCCGGTGTCCATTCAAAAATTCCTTATAATTTTCCCGTGCTTTATCAGAAAGTCTGTAATTACTCGAACAGCGAAGTTTTGCAATTTCACACTTCACCTTAAGCGGAATATCCCGATTCAAGATTTCACTATCGTATAAATCCATGTCAAAGAATTTACCGTCCTTACCGTTATTCAGGCACTTATTATAAAATTCATAAATGTTTGTAGGCTTGTTTCCTTTCACCCATGGCAGGTATGGCAGATAAAACAGTATCTCCCCGTAAGCGTCACTTAGATCAAAGATAATACGAAATTTTCTGGGCGTGTTATGAGTTGGGTGCAGATATCCATTTCCCGGAGAGAATACCTCTTCGCTTCTCTCGATTTTGAAATCATCGGTTTTGAATACACTTACCCGTGCACGTGCAACCAAGCCGACATGCTTTAAATACTCAAGCCTCTTCGGAAATGTCTGCTTAGCGAGCGGTGTAAGAAACCTATTATATCCACATGATATACAGCTCACATCTTCATATATACGTTCATCGGTGCATTTGCTTCTTTCCTTATAATTCTCTACTCTGAACTGCGTATCATGTATCACGGATCTTGTTGAAAAGAATTCATAACATTCCCATCCGGGTCTTCTTCCAAAATCCTGAGGAATGTCCCAATCCTCAAGTGAATCGCTCTTACTCCGTGTATCGAGCGCACTATACTCTAGCACTTCAACGCTGCCCGGAATATTAAACCCCGATATATTTGTATGATCAAATGCCCAATTATGTATATGCTTCAAGCCATCCGGAAGAATCACTTTCTTAACCGAAGAATTCAAAAATGCCATATACCCTATAGATATGACATTTTCGGGGACTACATATACTTCATCCCTGGTTTTGCATCGTATAAGCATGTTATCGAGTATCAGAATATCATTTTTCTCTAAGAATGGTGTTCCATCAAAAAAGCATCTGCCTGAATCATCACCGGTGATATACTCGAGGCCCATAACCTCTTCAAGCCCCGAGGACACAAATACAGCTCCATCCAAATATACTTTCCCCGAAAATGCAACTTTCTTCAGGTTCTTGCAGATGCCAAATGCTCCATATCCTATATATCTGACGGTATCCGGTATCGTAACTTCCGTAATTCCCTTGTTAGTTGAAAACGCCCACGTCTCAATCTTAGTCACAGGCATTCCATCAACAAATCCCGGAATAACTACTTTCCTGTCATTTCCAAGATACTTTTTGATATGCACTTTACCGTGCTTGATCTTTAATTTATATTCTTTTATCGCATCATTAATAGATAATTCCATAATACTTATTCTCTTTTGTATAAAATCATGTTATATTTTTCTTAGCCGAATTTATAGAATGAGGCATTATAAGAAACGGCGTAGTTTAAGGGAAAACGCAGGCCAAACCTTGGAAAGAAATTTCCATAACCACGGCTGAGCATTTCGGCGGTTTGAACCCGCCCGCCGTTTTTTTTGATGCAAATAGGAATGCCACCGGCACACAGTCCTCCCCCTGAGTGGAGGATGCCCGTAGGGTCCCCATGGTTCCCCCTGGTTCTGCCCTTACGTCTTACCCATGATCGCGTTCAAAGGATTGACTGCTGCCGCACGTTTTTTCAGTGCCGTCAAGTTCTCCTTGAGGTACTTCGTCAGGCTCTCCGCTTCCTCTTCGGAAAAACCATGGACTTCTGTGAGGACGCAATCCGGTATATAACCTTCCGCGTGATCCTTCCCGCGCGTAAAGCGGACGTAAGCCCGTTTCTTTCCGTCTTTTTCACTTATTCCCGATATATCCAGTCTTACTTCATCCATGATCTGTTCTCCTGCACTTCACCCCAGCCTCAGCGCGCGGTAGCGGTTTACCATGGCCCAGAGCTCCTGGAGGCGCACCGCGGCAAGATTGCCGGGGATGCGGCCGGCGGTGGCTGCAGCAAAGCCCTGCTTCTGCCAGGCGGCGTAAAGGGCGTTAACGCATTCCGTAAGGGAAGTGCGGCCGTTGAAATGTTTTTCTTCCAGGATACGCAGCATGGAGGCCAGCAGGTTGGTCTGCTCGGGGTCCACCACCTGCTCCACAAAGCGGAGCTCAACGCTCTCGTGGCCGACGGAGACGCTGTCGGTGCCGCTTCCGCGTACCTTCAGCTTTCTTGCTTCGGTGATCTCGCGGTTGGGCAGAGGGATGCGCGCATCCTTCCATTCGGGCAGAGGCCCGGCGTCTGTCGCTGCTGGTTCGTTTTCCGCAGCTTTCTTTGCCGCCGCGGTGATATCGATGGGACGGTATTCCTTCATCTGCAGGATACAGTCAGAAACCTGAAAGAAGGCGCCGGAGCTGCCGGCCACCAGCACGGTGGAAATGCCTTTTTCCTCATACAGCTGCCGCATCCTCCCCAGGAAAGGGATGATGGGCTCCTCGCCGGGATGGATCACCGACTGCATCAGGGCATCGCGCACCATGAAATTGGTCGCGCTGGTATCTTCATCGATCAGTAGCGTCCGGCTGCCGGAAAGCACTGCCTCCACGGTATTGGCCGCCTGGGAAGTGGAACCGCTGGCGTCCTCGGTGGAAAAGCATTTCGTATCCCTGCCGTTGGGCAGATCCCGGATAAAAGCGCTGATATCCAGCTGCTTAACCGCCCTTCCGTCTTCGGATCGCAGCTTCATCGCGCTGCTCTCGGTCAGGACATATTCTCTCCCGTCTCCGGGGATATGATCATATACGCCCCGTTCCAGTGCTTTCAAAAGCGTGGATTTTCCGTGATAGCCTCCGCCGACGATGAGCGTGATCCCTTTCTTTATCCCCAGGCCGCTGATGCTTCGTCCGTCCGGAAGCGTAAGGCTCACACGGTCCTCCTCCGGGCTTGCAAAGGGCAGCGCATCCTTCATGGGGCGGTCATCCACGCCCGATGCGCGGGGTAGTACGGCTCCGTCCGCGACAAAAGCCACGAGGCCCTTTTCGGCCAGCTGCTGCCGCAATGCTTTCTGATCGTCAGCGAGCGCGATCCATTTCTTCAGTTCTTCCTTACGCAGCGTGGAATACACCAGGCACTGCTTTACACAGGAAGGAACATATTCCATCAGCATCTTTTTCAGTTCCATGGAAAGCGTGGTGCGGCCGGCTGCGGGAAAGCCTGCGGAAAAACGCAGGATCAGGCTCCCGTCCTTTTCATCGATGCACAGGGCGCTGCGTTCCAGCACCTCCTGACGGGGACAGCTGACGGAAAGCGTTCCGCTCTTGCCGGAACCCTTAGCCCTGTGGGAAAAACTGCCCAGCGCCCGGTATACGCCCCGCAGCAGATAATCCTGCAGCATGATGCGCCGCTGCGGGCTCCCGTAGTATTCCTCCGGCATCCCGTGCTGGGCCGCATTCATATGAATGCTTAATGAAGACGGCGCCGCGAAGGGATCTCCCTGTACATGGTCGATGGAAAGTGAAAAACCCGGAAACTGAAAAGACCCTGCCAGGGCTTTATAGGCAGGGTAGCTTTTATGATCGGTATCATGCAGTAACTGTTCAAGTCTGCGCACGGCATAATCCTCCCTCTAACGAACAGAATATGGCGTAAATCATTCGTGCATAAGCTTTTCCAGCTCTTCGTCGCTTTTACCGGAGAGCTCTGCCACACCATAGAAGCGGGTCAGCAGGGTGGCTATCGCTTTTCCGTCATAGGTGAAAACAAAATCGTAATAGCCGGGTTCACATTCTTCCGAATGCAGATAGAACTCTCCCCAGCTCCATTCATCCGAATTATCCGCATCCGCGGGATAATGCAGATCGCAGTAATTGGCAAAGCCCGGCATCAGATCGGAGAATTTGCAGCTGTTGTAATACTCCTGATCGTCGCGGTGTCTGAGGATCCAGACACGCAGGCCGTATTCGGCGTCTGTATCCGGCATGCAGCAAGCGTTGCGATCATCAGCATTACAAGCAAAAGACCGATAAGATGTTTTTTCCAGCCATAATGATCCCTCCTGTCCGTTTGCTCTTTGCAGAAGTTTTGCCTTCGCTGTAAAACCCTCAAGATATCCCGCAAAGTATAATAATGATATCCTTATCCAATGTAACGCAGAATCTGTCAAAAATCAATACGGTTCGGAAAAACAGCCGGCAAAGCTCAGGTGCGGATCGCATCCTTCATGGACTTCACGAAGGCACCGACCCGGGCCGGCGCTTCCTTCCCGTACTGCGCCACGATCTTTACGATGGCGGAACCCACGATCGCTCCGTCGGAAAGCGCGGCCATCTTTGCAGCCTGCTCCGGCGTGGAGATGCCGAAGCCGATGGCACAGGGGATATCCGTGTTTTTCCGCACCACTTCCACGATAGCGCCCAGATCCGTGGTGATCTCGCTGCGGGTTCCCGTAACTCCCAGGCTGGACACGATATAAAGAAAGCCTTCCGCCTCTTTCGCGATCATGGCGATGCGGTCTGCCGAAGTGGGCGCCACCAGAGAGATCAGATCAACGCCGTATTTATGGCAGGGCTCCAGGAATTCCTCTTTCTCTTCATAAGGCAGATCCGGCAGGATGACGCCGTCGACGCCGCATTCGCTGCAGGTCGAAAGAAAACGCTCCGCACCGTAGGAAAAGACCACATTGGCGTAGGTCATGAATACCAGGGGTACATCCGTTTCCTTACGCAGTTCCCGTACCAGCGCAAATACTTTGTCCGTCGTGATGCCGCCGCTCAGGGCACGCACGTTGGCTTCCTGGATCACCGGTCCCTCCGCCGTGGGATCGGAAAAGGGGATCCCGAGTTCGATCAGATCCGCACCGGCTTTTACGGCTTCGAGGACACAGGCGCGCGTCGTCTCCGTGTCCGGATCGCCGCAGGTGATAAAAGGTATGAACGCTTTTCCGTTCTCAAAAGCTTTTTTTATCTTACTCATGGATGTCCTCCCCTCTGTATCTCGCAATGGCTGCGCAGTCCTTATCGCCTCTTCCCGAAATGGTGATCACGATGACCGCATCTTTCGAAAGTGTGGGCGAAAGCTTCATCGCATGGGCTACCGCATGGGCCGATTCGATGGCGGGGATGATGCCCTCCGTCTTTGCCAGATATTCAAATGCGCATACCGCTTCTTCGTCCGTTACCGGCACATATTCCGCGCGGCCGGTATCATGAAGCCATGCATGCTCCGGCCCGATCCCGGGATAGTCCAGACCCGCGGAGATGGAATAGACCGGCGCGATCTGTCCGTATTCATCCTGGCAGAAATAGGATTTCATGCCGTGGAAGATCCCCTCCCGGCCGGTAGCGATGGTCGCCGCCGTCTCAAAGGTATCCACGCCGCGTCCCGCCGCCTCGCAGCCGATCAGGCGCACGTCTTTGTCTTCGATAAAATGATAAAAGGTCCCGATAGCGTTGGAGCCGCCGCCCACACAGGCCATGACCACGTCCGGAAGGCGTCCTTCCTTTTCCAGGATCTGGCTTTTGATCTCCTCCGAGATCACCGCCTGGAAATCCCTGACGATGGTCGGGAAGGGATGAGGCCCCATCACCGATCCCAGGCAGTAATGCGTATCGCTGATCCTTTTGGTCCACTCGCGCATGGCTTCGCTCACGGCGTCCTTCAGGGTGGCGGTGCCGCTCGTTACCGGGATCACCTCGGCTCCCAGAAGGCGCATACGGTATACATTCAGCGCCTGGCGCTTTGTATCCTCCTCGCCCATGAATACCACGCATTCCATACCCATCAGAGCCGCGGCCGTTGCCGTTGCCACGCCGTGCTGTCCGGCGCCGGTCTCGGCAATGAGCCTGGTCTTTCCCATCTTTTTTGCCAGCAGCGCCTGGCCCAGAACATTATTGATCTTGTGCGCGCCGGTATGGTTCAGATCCTCCCTCTTCAGGTAGATCTTTGCGCCGCCCAGGTCCTTCGTCATCTTTTCCGCATAATAGAGCCTGGAAGGCCGGCCCGCATATTCGTTAAAGAGCGTGGAAAGCTCCTTTCTGAATTCCGGATCCGCTTTGTATTTATCATACGCCTCTTCCAGCTCTATCACAGCATTCATCAGCGTCTCGGGAATATATTGTCCACCGTGCTTCCCGAATCTTCCTCTGGGATTACTCATCTTTCCGTTCCTCCTCTGTAAACTCCTCTTCCAATCCCATCAATCCCTTCCGTTCCTGCCGTGCAGCTTCAGACGGGATCCGTTTCCCTTACAGCTTTGATCAAAGTCCTTTCAATTTCCGCAGCGCCTGCTTTTTGTCGGCGGCGCGCATCAGCGTCTCCCCGATGAGTACCGCGTCCGCGCCGGCTTCCGTGATGCGCTTCACATCCTCCGCGTCTTTGATCCCGCTTTCCGATACAAAGACCGCCTCCTTCGGGATGAGCCTGCGCATACGGTCCGCCAGGGTATTGTCCACGGAAAAATCCTTAAGGTTCCGGTTGTTCACGCCGATCACCCTTGCGCCCGCATTCAGCGCGATATCCGCTTCCGCTTCGTCATGGGTCTCCACCAGCGCCGAAAGCCCCAGCTCATCGCAGAGCTTAAGCCCGCTCTTTATCTGCTCCGGCGTAAGGATCGCCACGATCAGAAGTACCGCCGAGGCTCCCATGGCTTTTGCCTGAAAGATCATGTACTCATCCACGGTAAAGTCTTTCCGAAGGATCGGAGTCTTCACCTCTGCTGCGATCTCCCTCACATAGCCGTCGCTGCCCAGAAACCATTTCGGCTCGGTGAGCACCGACAGGCAGTCCGCGCCGGCCTGTTCATATTCTTTTGCGATCTGCAGATAGGGAAAATCCTCTGCGATGACTCCCTTGGAAGGCGAAGCCTTCTTGCATTCGCAGATAAAGGAAAGCCCCTCTTTCCGCAGAGCCTTTTCAAAAGCGAAGTCCCCTTTCGGAAGTGCAAAGGCCTCCTTTTCCAGTTCGGCTGCCGGGCACATTCTCTTCGCCTCTTCAATGCGTTTTGTTGTATATGCTGCGATCTCTTCCAGTATGTTCATCGTTTCTCACCGATTGCTGATCTCTATGATGCTCTCCAGCGTTTTTGCCGCCCTGCCGGAATCGATCAGCTCCTCAGCCGCTTTGATCCCTTCCTTCATGCTGTCCGCCTTCCCGCCGATGTACAGCGCGGCACCCGCATTCATCAGGACGGCGTTTCTCTTCGGCCCTTTTTCGCCGTTCAGGATCCCGCGGGTGATAGCCGCATTTTCCTGGGGCGTACCGCCCTTCAGCTCGTCCTTGCTGCAGCGTTCGAAACCGAAGTCCTCCGGCGTGATCGTAAAGGATTTGAACCAGCCGTCACGGATCTCGCATACTTTGGTGGGTGCGGAGAGGGAGATCTCGTCCAGCTTGTCCATGCCGTAGACGACCATGCCGCGCTTCACGCCCAGATTGACCAGCACCTGTGCCAGCGGCTCCACCAGATAGTCGTCATAGACACCCAGAAGCTGCATCGTGGGCATGGCCGGGTTCGTCAGGGGCCCGAGGATGTTGAATACCGTGCGGAAGCCCAGCTCTTTACGGATGGGTCCGACATATTTCATGGAGCTGTGATACTTCTGTGCGAAGAAGAAGCACATGCCCGCTTCCTTCAGAAGCTCGATACATTTTTCCGGGCTCTGGTCGATATTCACGCCCAGAGCTTCCAGGCAGTCCGCCGTTCCGCAGAGGGACGACGCTGCGCGGTTTCCGTGCTTGGCGACTTTGATGCCGCCCGCTGCCGTGATGATGGCCGTTGTGGTGGAGATATTGAAGCTTCCGGCATTATCTCCGCCCGTACCCACGATCTCCAGCACATCCATGCCGGTCTCTACCTTCGTTGCATGCGCGCGCATGGCTGCCGCACAGCCTGCGATCTCGTCCGTGGTCTCGGCTCTCGCGCTCTTTGTGGAAAGCGCTGCCAGAAAGGCCGCGTTCTGCGTGGGAGAGGTCTCGCCGCTCATGATCTCGTTCATGACGGTATAGGCCTCGTCATAGCTTAAGTCTTCCTTGTTTACGATCTTTACGATTGCTTCCTTGATCATTGCTCCATCCTCCTTTTTTAGCGGTGCCGGAGCTTTTTTATGATCGCCAGTGCTTTCATAAAAAAATCCCCGACAGAAAAACACTTTTCTGTCAGGGACGAATAAGCTTCTTATCCGCGGTGCCACCCTGATTTACGGAATGCTCCGTACGCTTGTGCGGGATACCAGCATATCCCCGGCAACTAACGTATGCCTCACGTCAAGGATACTCGGGACGAACCCTTTCCCCATGCCCTCCGCGGCCCATATAAGGAATCCTTTCCACGCATCCCTCTACCACCCGGCTCACACCGTCCCGGACTCGCTGTGGAAGTCCGGGATCTTCATCCTTTCCTTCCGGCGATAAAATGCTTTTTCTTCCGCTTCACAGGTTTGTTCAGTAAAATCAAACGAAGTATAACGCTATTTTTCCGATCCGTCAACAATTTCTTGCAAAGCCGGCTGAATTCTTACAAAGCCGGCAGGATCCCGGTACATCAAATAATTAATGCCGGTCCCGATCGCACATATCTGAATGCCTCTAGCGGCGGTTCTGCAGTATGTCGATGATGACATACTCCGAAGAAACGCCGCTCTTGAAATGGATCTCCCAGTCCGCGATCCCGGAGGAGACGATGAAATCCTTTCCGTTCCTGCGTTCGTGACCGTAGATCTTATCATCCACATGGGCCCACTGTCCCACAAAGTTCATCGGAAAGAGCTGCCCGCCGTGGGTATGTCCGGAAAGCACCAGATCCGCCGCAGACGCCGCTTCCGCCTCGTAATCGTCCGGCTGGTGGTCCAGGACGATCACGTATTTATCCTCATCGATCCCCGAAAGCAGCGTGTCGATATCCTTGCGTCCCTTCATGGAGCTGTCCCTGCGTCCCGCGATATAAAAACGGTCGTCCACCAGCACACATTCATCATCCAGCACATATACATCGTTCTGCTCCAGCATATCCTTCAGCTCCTCCGCCGAAAAATCCCGCCGGTTATAATAGCCCTTGTCATGGTTCCCGTATACATAAAACACCCCGTATGGCAGGTGCAGCCCCCGCAGGGCATCACAGGCGATCTCCGCATCGGCTTTCTTTGTGCCGTCATCCACGAAATCCCCGACGATCACCAGCAGATCCGGTGACTGCTCCCGGATCACATCCATGTATTCTGCAAATCCCTCTCCGTCAAAAATGGCCCCGATATGGGAATCGCTGATCATGGCCACGCGCAGTCTCCCGAGATCTTTGTCCGTTGCCAGGGTATAATCCGTCTGCCATACATTGACGCAGAGGATATAGGCGATGATAAGGTAGAGCGTCGCGCCGCACAGCGCCATCCAGCCCTGCACATAATAGCGGAAATCCTTCTTCCGCACACGGCGGATGATCCTTGTGATCAGTCCGCTCAAAAGGAAAAAGACCGTCACATGCAGAAAGATGATCACGGCGTCATAAGGATTTAGGAGAAAGGAAAACGCCGTAAATACCAGTGCGATCAGTAAAAACGGGACCAGGATGCGGCGAAGCTTTTTTTCACCCGCAAGCTTCTTAACGGCGCCGAACCTGCCGACAGCCACCGTCATATATACGATCCCGGCGATGACCGCTGCCAGCATGGCGGAAATAAAAAACATCCAATACATAGACTTACCCTGAGATGATGCCGCTCCCTGCCGGAAGCAGGAAGCGGCCGTTGATCAAGCGTTTAATACGAGAAGGAATAGACCGCAGCCCCGTAAGGCGGAAGGTTGAATTTGATCGCGTACTGCCTGCCGTCGCACTCAAACTCCTGCGCCTTGATCTCGGCGGGAAGCTCGCCGCCGTTACCGGCGAAACGCAGCTCATCGGAATTCAGGACCAGCTTGTATTTTCCCTTCTTCGGTACGCCGACCGCATAGTCGTTCAGCGCGATGGGCGTCATGTTCAGCACAAAGACCATGTTGTTCTTTCCGTCCGCAGACTTGCGGATGAAGCTGTAGGTGGAACGGTAGGAATCGTTGGCGTTGATCCATTCAAAGCCGTCCCAGGAATCGTCCAGCTCGTAGAGGCAGCGGTTCTCGCGGTAGATCTTCAAAAGCTCCTTTACATACTCCAGCATGCCCCTGTTCAGCGTATTCCCGAGAAGGAACCAGTCCAGCTCCCTCTTTTCGCTCCATTCCCGTTCCTGGGCAAATTCCTGCCCCATAAAGAGGAGCTTCTTGCCTGCGTGTCCGAACATAAAGGCGTAGCCCACGCGCAGGTTTGCATATTTATCCACCTGATAGCCGGGCATCTTGTTGACCATGGAACATTTCAGATGCACCACCTCATCGTGGGAAAGAGGCATGATGTATTTTTCCGCACAGTTATAGCTCATGGCAAAGGTCATCTTGTTGTGGTTGTCCTTGCGGAAATAAGGATCCAGCTTCATATAATCGCAGAAATCGTGCATCCAGCCCATATTCCACTTGAAGGTGAAGCCCAGGCCGTCATCCTCGGGTCTGGCCGTGACCTTGGGCCAAGCGGTGCTTTCCTCCGCAATGGTCATGACGCCGTTATTCAGGCCGCGGATCACGGAATTGAGATGCTTGAAGAATTCAATGGCATCCAGGTTTTCGTTTCCGCCGTATTTATTGGCCACCCACTGGCCGTCACGCTTGCCGTAATCCAGATAGAGCATGCTGGCCACGGCGTCCACGCGCAGACCGTCCACATGGAACTCGCGGATCCAGTAAAGCGCGTTGGCGATCAGGAAATTGCGGATCTCATTCTTGGAATAATTAAAGATCTTGGTGCCCCAGTCCGGATGCTCTCCGAGACGGCTATCGGGATGCTCGTAAAGAGGCTCGCCGTCAAAATCGGCCAGGCCGAAGGCATCCCTGGGGAAATGCGCAGGTACCCAGTCCAGGATCACGCCGATGCCCGCATTGTGAAGCTTGTTCACCAGATAGGCAAAATCCTCCGGCGTGCCGTAACGGGAAGTGGGCGCATAATAGCCGGTCACCTGATAACCCCAGCTGCCGTCGAAGGGATGTTCCGCAATGCCCATCAGCTCCACATGGGTATACTTTACGTCCTTCAGATAATCCACGATACGGTCGGCAAATTCACGGTAATTATAGAAACCGTCCTCGGTCCCGTCGGGATGCTTCATCCAGGAACCGATATGGCATTCGTAAATGGCGACGGGCTCGGCGAAATAATTCTTTCTGCTCCGCTCGCTCATCCATTTCTCATCGCTCCATTTGAGCTTCCGTATATCCGTCACCACCGATGCGGTACCGGGACGCAGCTCGGCGTAATTCGCATAGGGATCCGCCTTGTAGATGCCCTCCCCGCTCGCCGTGGTGATATAAAACTTATACAGCTCGCCTTCCTTCACATCGGGAACGAATGCCGCATAGATGCCGCCTTCACCCAGACGTGTCAGAGGATGCGCGTTCACATCCCAGTTATTAAAGGTCCCCACCACATGTACGGCCTGCGCATGGGGAGCCCATACCGCAAAAAAAACGCCTCGTTTCCCGTTCTTCGTACAGGGATGGGCGCCCAGCTTCTTGTAGATATCATAATGCGTACCCTGACCAAACACGTACTGGTCAGCTTCGGAAATGAATACCGTTTCCTCCTGCAGGCTCGGTATCGCCTTTTCCTGCTTCTTTGTAGCCATAAGTGTAACCCTCCGTGTGCATAGTGATAGGTCGGGAGAATCTCGCACTCCCGAGGAGTTATTATATCATATCTCTACAAAAAAGAAAAGCATTTATGCCAATGTATTGTGCAATCTTACAACAAAAACAGCAAACAAAAGACAATATTTACGCTTTCCTTTCCAAGGATTATGGTGTAGAATGATTGCAATGGTTAATTATGCTCAGATAGAAAAAGACATAAAGAACTATGCCAAGGAGGAAACCCGTTTTCTCCCTGTGCTTGCCAATGCCACTGCCGAGATCATGACGAATGTTCCGGGGGTGAACTGGGTCGGTTTTTATCTTGCCGATGACAAAGGCCTGTTCCTAGGGCCCTTCCAGGGCAAACCTTCAATCCCCCGCATCCCTGCCGGGAAGGGCATCTGTGCCCTTGCGGCCAAAAAGAACGACATGGTCTATGTCTCGGATGTGCATGACAACCCGGATTATATTCCGGTGGATCCCGCTACGGACTGTGAAGTGGTCTTTCCGCTGCGTTCCAACAAAAAAGTGATCGGGATGCTGGTAATCGACAGCCCCATCCTGAACCGTTTTTCCATCGTAGACCGGGACAATCTGCGGCGTATCGCCGCCCTGATCGAAAAGTCCGTGGACTTTTCGCCCATCACCGGAGAGGTTTCCGCAGCAGTGCCAAAAAAGTCCGACACAAAGGAAAAGGGCAACAGCATGCCATTCGAGCTCTGGCTCTATGCCATCAAGGGCCTGGCCCAGACCTACGAGATGGTGGAGCCCATCTACTCCCAGCTTTCCGAGCAGGAGAAAAAAGCCCTCAAAGCAGAATACGAAAAAAGCAATTAAGCCTTCTTCTTAAAGAAATCATATTCGTAGATCTTCTTCGGAAGCTTCTTTTCCAGGATCTTCGTGCAAACCAGAAAACTCAGGAATGCCGCGCAGAGCCCGAGGAGGGCACCACAGATCACGTCCGTCGGATAATGCACGCATACATACAGACGCGAGAGGCCGATGAGCACCGCCAGGATCAGCAGCGGTATGGCCAGACGTTTCTTTGCCTTCATGAAAGGCAGGACACCTGCCGTGGCAAAGGATGCCGAGGTGTGCCCCGAAGGGAAGGAAAAATCCCATTGCTCCGGTACCAGGAGCGAATTCAGAAGACTCGGATCGAATACATAGGGCCGCGGCCTCGCTATGATGGGTTTGAATATCACGTTGCAGGCCAGTACATTGATCATCAATGCTACGGCGCAGGCGATACCGAGAGGCCTGGTCTTTTTGATGGCGATGAGCACCGCCGAAAGCAGGATCCAGAAGATGCCTGCCTTTGCCATATGTGTGATCACCAGCATGATCGGCGTAAGAAAATCCTGCTGTATGTTATCCGCGATATAGTGCAGGATATCCAGATCCCACTGCGTCACGCCGCCCCAGTCTCCGGCAGCCTCTGCCGCTTCCGCAGCCAGCAACATCCATGAATCCATTATCTTTCCTCCTTTAAACCCTTATAAAGACCGCAAAATATCCGGACGAATGCAATAGTGCATGTCCGGATATTAATATATCTTTATGCTAACAACGCCAATACAAAGACCAGCGGCGAATTCCAGTAGATCGCGATCTCGTTGGTGCTGTAGCTCTTCCAGCTGTCCACATAGCACTTCATCGGAGCCGCGCCCTTCAGCGTCTCGGCATTGGCCATGGTATCGCCGGGCCGGTAGTTGGGCCCGCCGGACACATAGCCGGGAATGGGCGCCTCGATACCGTCTGCCACGGTAGGACGGTTGTGGGGATCCTTAAAGGAACGCTCTCCGTGACCGGTCACATAGCTCGTATCCATCGCGTTGCGCCCCAGTACATAATCCAGCTGGAAACGCGCCAGATCCGTATATTCCTTATCCTTGCTGAAACTTCCCGCCATCAGGAGCACCATCGCATTGCAGAGTACCCGCATATTGCTGCCCCATACGAAATCGTAAGGCCTGAGAGCCAGCTCGTAAGGATTGGCCTTCGCAAGCTTCTTCAGCCTCTCCGCCTCGTCCAGCCAGCTGCTCCTGAACTTGTTCTCAAGATCCGCGGGGAAGCTCTTCTTCGGCGCGGTAAAGACTGCAAGTCCTGCCAGACCGCCCACATCCGCCCAGCCCAGGGCCGTGATGTTGAGACGCACTTCCAGGATCATCCGCATGCTCCAGAGCCAGGCCTTGTCCTCCGTCAGAAGGAAAAGCTCTGCCGCTGCCCAGAGGCGCTCGTCGGCATCACATACATCCTCATAGGTTCCGGTATGGATCTCGGAAGGATTCTTGAACTGAAGACCCGGGTTCTCCTTCAGCCACTTTGCAGCCTTTAACGCACAGCGGCGGTATTTTCCCGCGCGTTTTTCGTCAAAAGGCGCATAAACCCTGGTGGCCAGCGCCATAACAGCTGCGGTATCCGCCGTGGCCAGCGAAGATACCGGCGTGATCACCGGCTCCAGCTGATCGTCTTCCGGCATGATAAAATCCACAAACGATGCGGAGGTAGCCTTGTGATGCACCCCGCCGTCCTTATCCTGCATCTTCAGGATCCAGTCCAGCTCCCAGGCACATTCGTTGAGCACATCCGGCATGCCGTTCCCGCTCTCCGGAATGTTCATGGACTGCTTAAAGGCCTTCGGCTTCAGCAGATAGGCATAGAGCAGATGCGCGATCGTCACCGCACCGGGCGTGACGTATCTGCCGTAATCACCGGCATCGTGCCAGCCGCCCTTCAGCTTTCTGTGCTCCGCGGGTTCGCTGTAAAGGAGCTTTGCCTCCATGCAATGACAGGCCGCATGGGCGTAGACCCCTGCATATTCTTTTTTCAGAGCGATACCGCAGCGCTGGAAATACAGCATGCGCAGCGCATCTCTGAATACGTCCGCATATACTTTCTTTTTGATCGGGAATGTTACGCTGCGCTGACCTGCAGCATCTTCAAAATAATATGTTCCGGCTGCATCCACCGATGTGAAATCGATACAGCCCGCTTTTCCACCGCTGTTTTCATCGGCAACGGGAGCCGCGTCCCCTTCCAGTACCACTTCACCGGAAGCACTGTAAAGACGGAAATGCCCGCCGCCCATAACGGTAGCGTGCTTCGCCGCTCCGACCTCGTAACCCGCCTGATTCACTGCGATCATATATCGCCCTCCTGTTTTTGCTTTTTCCCATATATTTAAAGCAGGTCGTCGTTGTATACAGCCCTGGCGCCGCCGACAAAACGCGGGCGGTAGCGGGCCGCGATCACAGCTGCCTCCCCCACATGATCCTGCTTCAGTTTCAAAGGTACCGCCACGGGCCGGATGTGCATACCGATCAGAACTCCGCCGATATCAATGCCCGCATGTGCCGCCGCATGGATATCCTCCACCAGCACGGCATCCTTCAGATTGGTATAGGCCATCACCGCCATAGATCCGCCCGCCTTGGGCTGCGGTATCGCGTTGACCTGTTCCAGTCCGTAACGCTCCATCACGCTGCGCTCTACCACCAGGGCACGGTTTAAGTGCTCGCAGCACTGTACCGCCGGATGAAGTCCCAGTTCGTTTACTGCCTGTTCCACTCCCGCCCACAGTTCTTTTGCCAGTTCCGGACTGGAGTTTGTTCCGATCCGGTCCCCCTGCACCGTGCTGGTGGAACAGCCGATGGCGATCAGATCGCCGCTTTTCAGCTTTGCCTGTTCCGCTACTTCACGGACCAGGGCATAAGCCTCTTCCTTTACCGTCATTTTTATATGCTCCTGCATTGGTCTGTCAGCTATAACAAAAGCACCCGCCCCAACAGTATCCTCCCCCGTCAAAACAAGTGCTTTCAGTGCACCGCCAGGGGCTCGAACCCTGGACACCCTGATTAAGAGTCAGGTGCTCTACCAACTGAGCTAGCGGTGCATCCGTTGTATTCGGATTTCTTTCGCGCGTTTTCCAACGCAACAAAAGTATTCTATCTCACAATACAGCGTTTGTCAACACCTATTTTTTTATCTTTTTCCGGCTGTGAAGTGAAAATGTAAATTCCACTTTCCCTACCTTTGAATAGAACTTACTCTTACAGCCTATACCCCTAAGTTCCACTTACGAAAAGTTGAATTAAGTCTTACAATGGTGGTTCTGGCAACCGTCCCTGAAAGGA
>JAEELW010000077.1 GCA_016282915.1 Lachnospiraceae bacterium
AGCCTGGGAAGATAACAATAAGGGCTGGGAGAAAAGGATGAGCGTGGAGGAGAGAGCGGGAAAGCTCCAGCTGGAGGGTACGCCGGAAGCGGCAAGCCAGTTCCTCTGGAAAAACTTCTGCATCTCACAGTCCTACGAGCCTGGCAGTGTATGCAAGACCTTTACCGTGGCGGCCGCGCTGGACAGCGGCGTGATCCACGACGGCGATACCTATGACTGCCGCGGCTATCTGACCTTCGGTGAAGGAGAGCGGGCAACGACCATACGCTGCCATCAGCGTTACGGTGACGGGCTGATCACCCTGAAGCAGGCGGTGGAAAAGTCCTGTAACGTGGCCCTGATGTTGATCGGACAGAAGCTTGGGAAGGAGCGTTTCCTGAAATACCAGCGCAATTTCAATTTCGGCCTGCGTACCAATGTGGACCTGGCCGGTGAGATGCGCACCTCATCCCTGGTATTTAACGAAAAGACCATGGGCATCACGGAGCTGATGACCTCCACCTTCGGTCAGGGCTTTAATGTGACTATGATCCAGGCGGCTTCGGCATACTGCAGTCTGGTAAACGGCGGATATTATTACCAGCCGCATGTGGTTAAGCAGATCCGGGATGACAGCGGTGCCGTGGTGGAGAATATCGAGCCGACACTGCTCAGACAGGTGGTGTCGGAGAGCGTTTCCGAGTGGATGCGTGATTACTGCATCGGCGTGGTTGATGAAGGAACCGGCGTGCGTGCAAGGCCCGCTGGCTATCGTATCGGAGGAAAGACCGGTACGGCGGAACGTTCCGGACAGGGAAAGCGTGACTATACCGTCAGCTTTATGGGATTCGCACCCGCGGAGGATCCGCAGATCGTGGTCTATGTGGTCATAGACCGTCCCAATACCGCATCCCAGGAAAACGGTACGCGCCAGGCCTGCCTGATCTGCCGTGAGATCCTGACGGATGTGCTGCCCTACATGCACATCTATATGACCGAGGCACTGAGCGATGCCGAGGAAAAGGAGCTGGAGGAAAAGGGGCGGAGATCCACACTTTCCGAGAACAGCGTATCGGATAACAGCGTGGAAGAGGGACGGCCGGTACCTGTAGAAACGGAAGAGGAAGAAACGCCGGATGTACGCATCCTGATCGATGATGCAACGGGTTATGCCATCGATCCACTGAACGGGGAGTATCTGGATCCGAAGACCGGCGTGCCGATCAACGGAGATTCGGGTATCTTCCAGGACGGCAACGGTCTGCCGATAGAGATCGAAGTGCTGACGGATCCGGGCGGCGGAAACGAAGATCCGAGAGAATAAATGCAGGTGGAGGCGGCGTTAAGCCGCAGGTCCACAGGAAAACAGCCGCAGCAGAACGGGGGAGGGAGCATGCAGGACAGTATCATATCATTATTGTTATCGTTTGGGGTATCCGCAGTGGCGGCACCGATCATCATCCCTGCCCTGAGACGGCTTAAAGTGGGACAGACGGTCCGGAGCGACGGGCCGGAAAGCCATCTGAAGAAGAACGGCACACCCACTATGGGCGGCGTGATCTTTCTTCTGGGCATCGCAGCGGTCTCCCTGCTTTTCTTCAGCAAATATACGGCCATCATACCGGTGGTCTTTCTGACACTGTGTTTTGGGCTGATCGGTTTTCTGGATGATTTTATCAAAGTAGTACTGAAGCGTTCCACGGGGCTCCGCGCCTGGCAGAAGTTTTCGCTCCAGCTTGCGGTGACGGCGCTGTTTGCCTGGTTTCTCATTAAATTTGAGGGCGTCACCCTGGACATGTATATCCCTTTTGTCGGACGCATGGTGGATCCGGGCTTTCTGGGGATCCCGCTGCTCTTTTTTGTGGTGATCGGAACGGATACCGGCGCCAATTTCACCGATGGCCTGGACGGCCTGGCCTCCTCGGTAACGGCGGTGATGGCTGTGTTTTTCGCAGTGGCGGCGCTGCTTTTCGGCGGCGAGGGCGGCACGGGAGTGGCGCTTGCATCTGCTGCGGTGCTTGGCGGACTGATGGCTTTTCTGATCTTTAATGCCTATCCGGCCAAAGTATTTATGGGAGATACCGGTGCGCTGGCCCTGGGCGGTTTTGTGGCAGCGGCGGCTTATATGCTGCATCTGCAGTTTTATCTTCTGATCGTGGCGGTCATCTACGTGATCGAAGTGCTTTCCGTCATGCTTCAGGTTTCGTATTTCAAACTGACCCACGGAAAGCGGATCTTTAAGATGGCGCCGATCCATCATCATTTTGAGAAATGCGGCTGGTCGGAAACTCAGGTTGTGACGGTATTTACTATCGTGACGATACTGGCCTGTGTTACAGCCCTGCTGTTATTACTGTAAGAGGTGTACCGGAGGAAGAAAATGGAGAAGGAAACGAAAAAAGTCCTGGAAGGATTTTTAAAACAGGTCGTCGTCATGGGCGCGGGAAAGAGCGGCATCGCTGCGGTGAAGCTGCTGAAAGCTGCCGGTGCGGAAGTGCTTCTTTTTGATGAGAACGAGGCACTCGATGTTGACAGCCTGGTCGAAAAGCTGCCGGCAGATGTACATATCGTGGCGGGGATCCTGCCGGAGGAGGAAAAGGACAGGGCGACTCTGCTCGTGATGAGCCCCGGGATCCCGGTGGATACGCCTTTTGTAGACGGCTTCCGAAGCCGCGGTATCCCTGTTTGGGGCGAGATCGAACTGGCCTGGCGCTTTGCAAAGGGAAAACTGATCGCCATTACCGGGACCAACGGCAAGACGACCACGACTTCACTCGTGGGACATATCATGAAGGATCACTACCGTACGCAGTCCCTGGGCGGTACGGTCTATGTGGCGGGAAATATCGGCGATCCCTATACGGACATCGCTCTGCAGACGAAGGAGGAAGATACGACGGTACTGGAGGTCTCAAGCTTCCAGCTGGAGACGGCGGAGCTTTTCCATCCGCAGATCTCGGCGGTTCTGAATATCACACCGGATCATCTGAACCGTCACCATACCATGGAGGCATATGCGCGATGCAAGCTGGATATCACTAAGAACCAGACGGCAGAAGAACTGTGCGTACTGAATGCGGAGGATGAAAGACTTGTTGCCTTTGCAAAGGAAGCACCTTGCCGCGTTGTCTTCTTTTCCTCAAAAAACAGGCTTGCGGAAGGTTTTTTCCTGGACGGGGACGAGATCTGCCGGGCAGAAGGAGGCGTGAGCCGGAAACTTCTGAATATCCATGAGATGAAGCTGCTCGGTCTGCATAATGTGGAAAATGTTATGGCAGCCATGGCCATGGCCGAAGCGGCCGGCGTTCCGGAGGAAGAGATCATCCGTTCCGTGATGAGCTTTGAGGCTGTGGAACACCGTATCGAATATACGGCTACGGTGGGCGGCGTGGATTATTATAACGATTCCAAGGGGACCAATCCCGATGCCGCCATCAAAGGGATCGAAGCGATGGTAAAGAAAACGGTCCTGATCGGCGGCGGTTATGATAAGGGCAATACCTATGACGAGTGGATCGAAAGCTTCGGGGGAAAAGTGAGCTGGCTGATCCTGCTCGGGCAGACCCGGGAAAAGATCGCGGAGTGCGCGCATGCACACGGCTTTATGAATACGATCATGGTCGAAAGCATGGAAGAGGCGGTAAAAAAAGCGGCGGAACTGGCACAGCCCGGGGAAGCTGTGCTCCTGTCGCCTGCCTGTGCCAGCTGGGGTATGTTTAAGAACTATGAGGAACGCGGCCGTATCTTTAAGGAACTTGTGAGGAAAATGCTTTGAAGAGACGCAGGGAAGTAAAAAAAGCCATACCGGATATGCCGATGATCGTGGTCATGCTGGGACTGATGATCCTTGGGCTGCTCATGATCTACTCTACGAGCTCCTACAACAGCGCCGCGACGGATCAGACAGGGTATCTGAGAAAACAGCTTCTGGCGGAGGGCATGGGGATCGTTGCGATCTTTTTTGTCTGCATGGTCCCTTACGAGCTGTTGCTCAGCTTTCGGAAGCCGCCTTTACGTTATATCCCGCTGGTCGTTGCTTTCCTGTCCATGATGCTCCTGCTCACGCCGCTGGCCCACTCTGCAAAGGGCGCGACCCGCTGGGTACAGTTCGGAGGTCTGAACGTTCAGCCTGCCGAGATCGTGAAGCTTTGTATCATCATCTATCTGGCAGCGTACATCTCGGATGTACCGGAAGCCGTGGATACGCTGAAGGGCTTCCTAAAACCTGCGGGTGTAACGGTTTTCTTTGCGGGCGTCATCTATGTGATCTCGAAAAACCTGTCCAGCGCTATCATCATTGCCGGGATCGGTGTGCTGATGCTCTTTGCGGCATCAAAGAAATGGTGGCAGCTGATCGCATATCCGGGACTGGTGGTCACGGCAGCCCTTCTGGTATTGCATAAGGTCAACAGTACCACGGATATCTCCACGCTCGGTTACCGCTACCGCCGTATCCTTGTGTGGCAGAATCCGGGAGCATACCTGCTGGATAACGGTTTCCAGACCCTGCAGGCCCTGTATGCCATCGGTTCCGGCGGTCTGACCGGGAAGGGCATAGGGAAGAGCATTCAGAAGCTGGGTACCATCCCGGAAGTGCACAATGATATGATATACTCCGTTCTGTGCGAGGAGTTGGGACTTGTCGGAGCCCTGGTAGTGGTCACACTCTTCGGGATCCTTCTGTATCGCTGCCTGATCATCGGCCTGCATTCGAAGGATTCCTTCGGCATGCTGGTCTGCCTTGGTGTGATGGTCCATATTGCGATCCAGGTGGCACTCAATATCCTGGTGGTCACCAATACGATACCGAATACGGGAGTGAGCCTGCCGTTCATCAGTTACGGAGGCTCGTCCGTTGTGTTTCTGCTGGTTGAGATGGGGCTGGTACTTCGTATTTCCAGGGAAGCGGATGCGGCATGAAGGATCAGGATCGCGGGATCAGGATCAAAAGGAATATCTGTATCGTCCTGGGGATCATATGCCTGCTCCTGTTTGCGTTCTGGATCATATTGAAGGAATTTGCGGTATCCACGGTCTATGTGGAAGGCAACCGGCATTACAGCGCGGCCGAGATCCGCAGGATGGTGGAGAGCGGCTGGTTCGGTGACAACAGCATCATGCTCTCGCTGAAATACAGCAATAAGAGCATCACGAACATCCCTTTCATCGAGAGGATGGATGTGAGCGTTGAGGACCGCAATACCATAAGGATCACGGTATATGAGAAGGCCCTTGCAGGTTATATCCGTTATCTGGACCGTTATATGTACTTTGATAAAGATGGGATCGTCGTGGAGAGCGCCTCGGTCCCGACCGTGGGGCTGCCCATGGTAACGGGGCTCAAATTTGATCACCTGGTCATGTACGAACCGCTGCCGGTGGAGGACCGTTCAATCTTCCAGACTATTTTGAACGTGACCAAGATCCTTGGGAAATACGAGATCGAGACGGACCGTATCTTCTTTAATGAAAATGCGGAAATGACACTGTATTTCGGAAATGTCCGGGCCCAGATGGGAAAGGACAGGCTCCTGGAGGAAAAGATCCAGCAGCTGAAAGCGATCCTGCCTTCCCTGGAGGGAAAGAGCGGGGTCCTGGAGATGGCCAATTACGAGAGCGACAGTACGAACATCACCTTCCAGTCGGATTGAGGAGGCACCGGAAAAGCCCGACGATACACGCTTTACGGAGAAGAATAATTGACCGCCGCAGTCAATGGCTTAAAATACGGGCTTCTTTTCTTGGCCAAAGCGGTTGTCAATTAATTTAAATCATATTATTATAAAAAAGCACTACATGATGTTGTACATATTTATGTGAACTACCCACTATATGCTGTGCATATAAAACCCGGAGAGGGGAGGATAAAACGTTGTTAGAAGTAAATGATGAAGAAGCCAGTGTAATCGTAAAGATCAAGGTAGTCGGTGTGGGCGGTGCCGGCAACAATGCCGTGAACCGTATGATCGACGAAGGGATCGCAGGCGTTGAGTATTATGCCGTGAACTGCGATAAGCAGGCCCTGCTGAATACCAAGGCCATTCCTTTGCAGATCGGTGAAAAGACGACCCAGGGCTTCGGCGCAGGTGCGGATCCCGAGATCGGGCGTGCGGCTGCCGAGGAGAGCATCGATGAGATCACCGAGGCGCTGCAGGGAGCGGATATGGTATTCATCACCTGCGGCATGGGTGGCGGTACCGGAACGGGTGCTACGCCGGTGGTAGCCAGGGTTGCCAAGGAAATGGGCTGTCTGGTGGTGGCGGTTGTGACCAAGCCTTTCAGCTATGAGGGCGATTACCGTATGAGCAATGCTCTGGCCGGTATCGAAAACCTCAAGGCCAATATCGATACCCTCGTGGTCATTCCCAACGACAAGATCCTCGAGATCGCCGACCGCAGAATGACCAAGAAGGACGGCTTCAAGAAAGCGGACGAGATCCTGCAGCAGATCGTTCAGAGCATTACCGAACTGATCAACCACGTGCTGGATGTGAACATCGACTTTGCCGATGTGCGCAAGGTCATGTGCGACGCCGGTATCGCCCATGTGGGTATGGGCTTCGGTTCCGGTGATGAAAAAGCTATCGACGCCGTGAAGCAGGCCGTGGAGAGCAAGCTGCTCGAGACCAATATCGACAATGCCAAGGCGGTGCTCCTCAATATCACTGCCGGAAATTATACCATGTACGATGAGCAGACGATCTCGGAATACATCGTGGGTCTTACCGGCCGCGGCGTAAACCTGATCATCGGCTCCAATGATGTGGAAGATGACGAGATGCGTGACAACTGCCGCGTGGTGCTGATCGCCACCGGTATCGAAGAGCCTGTCAGCCACAGCGCCGGCAGGATGGTGAATCCCAATGCTTACCGTCCCGGTGTACGTCCCGGTCCGGGCAGCATTGCGATGCAGCAGAGACCCCAGCCGCTCCAGCAGCAGGCAGGTGCCGAGCACTCCAATCCGGCACAGAACCCGCAGGCTCCGCTGCGTCCGCCTATCGGACAGCCGCTGCGCCAGCCGACTTCCAACCAGCCGCTTCGTCAGCCGACGGCTCCCGTTTACCAGCAGGACCGCACCGAACCCATGGATGATGTGGCCGGAAATTACCGTCAGCCGATGGTGGGGCAGGGAACCAACAATATTCCCCGTTATAACGGATTTAACTCCAACGCACCTACAGGACGGATGCCGGTGAGACCGAAGGAACAGTTTGTGATCCCGAACTTCATCCGCGGCAAGAAAGACAACATGGACGAGGATTGAGTCCGGAATACCGGAAAGAAACAGAGACAGAGCCTTCCGCATGGCGGGAGGCTCTTTTGAACATTTGGGAAGACAGAAAGGAATGGATCGATGACACAACTGCTGCTTCGGCTGACAATGGGAAAAGATCCGGCCAATGATGATCCTGTGGTGCGCAGCCGATACGGCAGCGTTGCGGGAGGCGTGGGGCTTTGCTGCAATCTGTCTCTGGCGGTGCTCAAGCTGGTGCTGGGCCTGGTCACGGGGGCGGTTTCCATTGCCGCAGATGCGGTAAACAATTTCTCGGACAGCTGTGTTTCCGTCATTACCCTCGTGGGCTTCCGTATCGCCGGAAAATCGGCGGATAAGGAGCACCCCTACGGTCACGGGAGGGCGGAATATGTCGCCGGCTTTATCATTTCCGCTGCGGTTGTGGCCGTGGCGCTGGAGCTTTTTAAGACTTCGGTCGAGAGGATCGTGGCGGGATCGGCGCCGGAGGTGGATATTCTCACGACGGTACTGCTTGCCGTGGCCATCGCGGTGAAGCTCTGGATGGGGCTCTTCTATTCGGAGATCGCAAGGCGGATCAATTCTCCGGCCATGCGGGCCAGTGCACTGGACAGTCTGACGGACTGCATCTCAACCGCTGTGGCGCTGGTCTCGGTACTGCTCATGCTCTTTTTCGGGATCAATGTGGATGCCTGGGCCGGCGCCCTGGTGGCGGTGCTTGTGATGATCGCCGGTGTCCGTTCCGCCTACGAGACCATCGAGCCGCTGCTTGGACGGGCGCCCGACAAAGAGCTGGTCAGTGAGATCGCGGCCATCGCCCATAAATTTGACGTCGTACTGGGGATGCATGATCTGCGTGTGCATGAATACGGCCCGGGACAGACCATAGCCTCCATGCATGTGGAACTGCCCTGTACGATGGAGCTGATGCGGGCCCATGAGCTGGTGGACAGGATCGAACAGGAGATCATCGAAAAGGGGCTGCTACGGGAGATCACGATCCATATCGACCCGGTAGCTGTGGATGATGAGGAACTGAAAAAGCTCAAGGCAGAGGTGCGGCAGCTCGCCCGGGAAGTGGATGCGGGTATCAACGTACATGATTTCCGTCTTTTGAATGAGGGCGGGAGGCGCAGGCTGGTCTGTGAAGTGATGTCGCCCTATGAACTGAAGCTGAGTGATAAAGAGCTTGCCGAAAGGATAGCGGAAGGCATGAAAAAGAAGCATCCGGAACTGGAACTGGAGACGGTGATGGAACGCGGGGAAGGGATACTGGAAAAATATGAGGATAGGAAAAAGGGAGTTTGACACATCAGGACGAAAAAGCTATCTGGCGGCGATACTCAATATCACGCCGGATTCCTTTTCGGATGGCGGTAATTATCTGAAGGAAGGGGCGCTGCGGATCACGGAGCGGCTGATCGCGGAAGGTGCGGATATCATTGACGTGGGTGCACAGTCCACACGGCCCGGCGCGGTGATGGTATCGGAAGAAGAGGAATGCGAACGCCTGCTCCCGGTACTCCGCAGCATAAAGGAACACTTTGATATTCCTGTTTCCGTGGATACTTTTAAGTCTGCGGTGGCGAAAGCGGCGCTGGAAGAGGGCGCGGATATGCTGAATGACGAGTGTTCGCTGAAAACGCCCGGTATGGCGGAGCTGCTGGCGGCTTATGAAGTGCCGGTCGTTCTGATGCACAGTGAAAACCTTCCTTACGGAGCGGTAGAGGAAAAGGAACGAAAGGGAAGCATTACGGAGCGTGTAAGGAAAGGGATAGAGGAAAGTGTTTCGATCGCTGCGGAAGCGGGGATCGCAAAAGACCGGCTCATCCTGGACCCGGGCGTCGGTTTTCACGGCGGAACAAAGGAAGACCTGAGCCTTCTGAAGCATCTGAAGGAGCTTCATGCTCTGGGGCTGCCGCTGTACCTTGGCGTATCAAGAAAGTCCGTGATCGGCAATACCTTAAATATCCCCGTGGATCAGCGGGATCCGCATACGGCGCTCCTGAGCGTGCTTGCCGCACAGGCGGGCTGCAGTTTTATCCGAGTGCACAATGTCGCATTAAACCGTCAGGCCCTGGATCTTTGGGAGGCAGTACAAAACAGCGGCTGAGCGCTGCATGGACGAAAGCCGTATGGCGGCCCTGCGAAGGGCCGGAAGGGATTCAGCGTATGCGGTTTTCTTTGGAGATCTTTCGGAGCAGCGCCCTGCGTTCTGCGTCTTCAAGCGGAGTGAAGGGCTGCTGTTTTTTTAATTGCACGACAAATTCGCTGCTGACCGTGGGATGAAAGGCGGAGATGCCGAGGTCGATCAGCTCCAGCTCCCGCAGTTCTGCGATCAGCAGGCGGAAGGAGGAAGGCGTAAAGATGTGCTGGTGGATATCATGGAATTCCGGATGCGTTGTGGCGTCATGGTAGAGCCTGCGGGCAAAAGCCAGGTCGTGAACATTTTCATAACGCTTCGGGAGCAGGGCGTCCAGCTCCTTTGCCCAGGCAGTGCGCCCGCCCCTGCGGCAGACATGCAACGCGTATTCGCAGAGCGTCCCCACGGTGCCCAGACTGTCCCGGTGCAGATACTGGTCGATCACCTCGGCCACGGTGGTGACCGTACGGAAATGATCCAGGGTATAGCGTTTGTCGGGAACGGCAAGGGAGAGGATACCGCCGTCTTTCAGCATGGCGCTGCAATCCTTCAGAAAGGCAATAAAATCCGGCGTATGTTCTATGACGTGGGAAGCGACGATATAGTCGTAATAGTCCTGCTTTCCGGTCAGCTCGCAGTAGCTGCGGCCGTCCCAGATATGGTCCACTTCCTCGATGGCGGAAGTGTCCAATCCCATGGCGGCATATTTGGCCGTCAGTTCTTCCTTACTTAAGTGGTCCACGATCTCGACCGAATAGCCCTCATGTTTGGGGACGACCGGCCGCAGGGAGGGACCGATCTCGAGACCGAGCATATCCTTTGTGATGCCGCCGCGCAGCCGCCCGATCCGGGCTGCGTTCCTTTTTGCTTTGATGCGTTCTTTCAGTCCCAAGGTCTTAATTCCTTTTCATCAGGATCTCCATGCCGCGGTTCAGACCGTCCACGGTCAGAGGGAGCATCGGGAAGACTTCCCCGATGGCGGTCTCGGCCTCGCGCCAGGGGGCGGGGATGGGGCTCATCTTCGGGTTCATCCAGACGATGCGCTTGTATTTCCGGCGCAGACGCTGCAGCCATTCCATACCCGAATAGCCGCCGTTAGGGCCGCGGTAGTTACCGTCCTTTGCATAGAGCTCTTCCGGGGCCATGGCGGCGTCTCCGACGATGATCAGCTTGAAATCCTTATCCAGATTGCGGAACATCCATTCCGTTTCGATCCAGTCGCCGTTTTCACAGGCCGGGGTATTGTATACATGCGAGTAGATACAGTTGTGGAAGTAGTAGGTTTTTACTTCCTTATAATGATTGGATTTGTGCACGGACTGGAAAAGCTCGTTGAGCAGATCGCAGTAGGGGATCATGGTGCCGCCGGAATCCATGAGAAGCAGGAGCTTGACGCTGTTCTTGCGCGGCTTGTCCATGACGATATTGAGACAGCCGCCGCGGCGGCAGGTCTCGTCCACGGTGCTGTCGATATCCAGCTCCGTTTTGGGAATGTCCAGTTTTGTGGAGAACTGGCGGAGCTTGCGAAGCGCGGTCATGAACTGGCGGCCCGTGAGTACGCGGTCGTCGCGGAAGTCCCTGTATTTTCTGGCTCCGACCACCTGAAAGGCGCTCTGGTAGCCCGTGGCGCCGCCTACGCGGATACCGCCGATATTACCGCCGGTATTGCCGAAGCTGGTCTTGCCCATAGTGCCGATCCAGTAGGCACCACCGTTATGCTCGCTGTCCTGGTCCTTCAGGCGCTGCTTGAATTTCTTTTCCACATCGTCCTTGTCCAGTTCGAAGCTTTCCACGGTATTCAGATATTCCTTGTCCGTTTCGTGCAGCAGTTCGTTCATCTCCGGCTTGTCCAGCCAGCGCAGCATCCGTTCCGTGATGCCGCTTTCCTGTTTCAGAGCCTTGAAGCATTCATCAAAGGCCTGGTCGTATTTGTCGAAATCCGTTTCGCTGTGGATCAGGATGGAACGGGCCACGTAGTAGAAACGGGTGAGGGACGATTCGCAGAGGCCCAGATCCAGGGCATGCTGAAGCGTCAGCCACTCACTCATGCTGATATTTACGCCGTATTTTTTCAGACTGTAGAAAAAGTTACTGAACATAATGCTTTACGGTCTCCAGATCCTCGTCCTTCTTAACGATGACGCCGATAAACGGCAGCTTTTCGCGCAGGGTATCCGTGGGGATGCCGCCCATCTGCAGGGCATTCACCCAGTCGATCAGCTCCGAGGTGGAAGGTTTCTTGCGCACATCACGGATGCCGCGTATCCAGTAGAACACGTCCATGGCGTTTTTGAGCAGGTTCTCCTCGATGTCGGGATAATGCACCTTAACGATCTCCTCCATCAGGGCCGCATCGGGAAACTCGATATAATGGAAGATGCACCGGCGCAGGAAGGCGTCGGGCAGTTCTTTTTCCGCATTGGAAGTGATGATCACGATGGGGCGGTGCTTCGCCTTTACCGTCCGCTTCGTTTCATGGATATAGAATTCCATCTGGTCCAGCTCCCAGAGCAGGTCGTTGGGGAATTCCAGGTCGGCCTTGTCGATCTCATCGATGAGCAGCACCACCTGTTCCTCGCTCTCGAAGGCTTCTCCGAGTTTTCCGAGCTTGATGTAACGCGCGATATCGTCCACGCCTTCCTCACCGAACTGTCCGTCGTAGAGACGCTGTATCGTATCGTACATGTAAAGACCGTCCTGGGCCTTGGTGGTGGACTTGATATTCCAGATGATCAGCTGCTTTCCGAGGCTTTTTGCGACGGCTTCGGCCAGCATGGTCTTGCCCGTGCCCGGTTCTCCCTTGATGAGCAGGGGTTTCTGAAGGGCAATGGCGACATTTACGCTGCCCATCAGCGCTTCACTTGCGACATATTCTCCGGTGGAGCTGAATGCTTCGTTCATTTTTTTCTCCTTGATCGTTCGCTTATGGATTTACGGATATTTTGTCCGTATCAATTGTAAAGGGAACGCATCTTCGCGTCAACCGTATTCTTGATTTTTAGCGCGTAAAGCGGTATAATCGCGAGATAAACCTTATAGTTAAAAGGAGAATGCTTATGGCACAGTTATGGGGAGGAAGATTTACCAGGGAGACGGACCGGAACGTCTATCTCTTCAATGCGTCCATTTCCTATGATAAACGCCTGTACCGGCAGGATATCGAGGGCAGCATCGCCCACGCCATCATGCTGGAGAAACAGGGCATCCTGACGACGGAAGAGAAGGATGCGATCGTCAAGGGGCTGACCACGATACGAACGCAGCTGGAGGACGGCAGCCTTACGATCAGTGACGAATATGAAGACATCCACAGCTTTGTGGAGGCAACGCTGACGCAGATGATCGGCGATGCGGGAAAGAAGCTGCACACCGGGCGCAGCCGTAATGACCAGGTCGCGCTGGATATGAAGATGTACGTACGTTCCGAGATCATCGAGATCGATGAGCTGCTCAAAACGTTCCAGGAGATCCTCGTACGCATCATGGAGGAGAATCTCGAGACCTTTATGCCGGGCTTCACGCATCTGCAGAAGGCTCAGCCCGTGACGCTTGCTCATCATTTCGGCGCCTATTTCGAGATGCTGCGCAGGGACCGTTCCAGGCTCAGCGATATCTATGAACGCCTGAATACCTGTCCGCTGGGAGCGGGAGCACTGGCCGGCACCACCTATCCGCTGGACCGCGGCTATACTGCGTCGATGCTGGGCTTTGAGGGACCGACCCTCAATTCCATGGACAGCGTTTCCGACCGGGATTACGTGATCGAGCTTCTGTCCGCATTATCAACGGTCATGATGCATCTCTCTCGTTTTTCCGAGGAAGTGATCATCTGGAATTCCAACGAGTACGGCTTTGTCGAGATCGACGATGCCTTCTCGACCGGTTCCTCGATCATGCCGCAGAAAAAGAATCCGGATATCGCCGAGCTGGTACGCGGTAAGACCGGGCGGGTATACGGGCATCTGATGGCGATGCTGACGACTATGAAAGGCCTGCCTCTGGCCTATAACAAAGATATGCAGGAAGATAAGGAAGGGACCTTTGATGCGATCGATACCGTGAAGGAATGCCTGACGATGTTCATGCAGATGGTCGACACGATGAAATTCCGTAAAGAAGTGATGGCCAAAAGCGCGATGCGCGGCTTTACCAACGCCACCGACGCTGCGGATTATCTGGTGAAGCACGGCGTGCCTTTCCGGGATGCGCACGGCATCATCGGACGTCTGGTGCTCGCATGCATCGAAAAGGACAAGAGCATCGAGGACATGAGCCTGGAGGAGCTTAGGGAGATCTCGGAGGTCTTTGATGCCGATATCTATGATGCGGTCTCGCTCAAAACCTGCGTGGAGAGGCGGCTTACCACGGGAGCTCCCGGCGTATCGGCGATGCGCGGAGTGATCGCGGAATACAGGAAATACCTGAAAGAATAAGATCCGCCATGCGCATGCGGTGCAGCGGCGTGACGGGCGGCGGAGCGTTCGGAAAAAGCCAGCCGAATGAAGAAGCGGAGACCGCTGTCACGGCGCAGGCCGCAGGAATTGAGCGGAATAAAAAAGCAACTTGAAAAGATAACATAAATATGTTAAAGTACCATTTGATTTATTATAGAAGCCATTGCCTGTCCGAGGAGACAGAGGGAGGAGGAAATGATGAGTAAGTTAAAAGTCGGCGTCCTGGGCGCCACGGGTATGGTAGGACAGAGGTTTATCTCGATCCTTGAGGATCACCCCTGGTTTGAGGTGGCAACGGTGGCAGCAAGCCCCCGCAGCGCCGGAAAGACTTATGAAGAGGCGGTCGGTGACCGCTGGAAGATGGATACCCCGATGCCGGAAGCGGTAAAGAAGCTTATCGTAGCTAATGTGAACGAAGTGGAGAAAGTGGCTGCGGGCGTGGATTTCGTGCTTTCCGCCGTGGATATGAGCAAGGATGAGATCCGGGCGATCGAGGAAGAATATGCAAAGACGGAGACGCCTGTAGTCTCCAACAACAGCGCGCACCGCTGGACGCCGGATGTGCCCATGGTGGTGCCCGAGATCAATCCGGATCACATGCGCGTGATCGAGTTCCAGAAGAAGCGTCTCGGAACGAAGAGGGGCTTTATCGCGGTGAAACCCAACTGCTCGATCCAGAGCTATGCACCGGTACTTACGGCCTGGAAGGAATTCGAGCCCACGGAAGTGGTGGCAACGACCTATCAGGCGATCTCCGGAGCAGGCAAGACCTTTAAGGACTGGCCGGAGATGGTGGGAAATATCATTCCCTTTATTTCCGGAGAGGAAGAGAAGAGCGAGAAGGAGCCCCTGCGTATCTGGGGTGAGATCAAAGACGGCGTGATCGTTCCGGCGACGAGCCCGGTCATCACCTGCCAGTGCATCCGTGTGCCGGTACTGAACGGCCATACGGCTGCGGTCTTTGTGAAGTTTGCGAAAAAGGCCACGAAGGAAGAACTGATCGAGAAGCTGCGCAGCTTTTCCGGTGAGCCGCAGCGCCTGCAGCTGCCCAGCGCGCCGAAGCAGTTCATCCAGTATCTGGAGGACGACAACCGTCCGCAGGTAGCCCTGGATGTGAACTTTGAGAACGGCATGGGCATCTCCGTGGGACGTCTGCGTGAAGATACGATTTATGACTGGAAGTTCGTGGGCCTTTCCCACAATACCCTGCGCGGTGCGGCCGGCGGAGCTGTGCTCTGTGCCGAGCTCTTAAAGGCGATGGGTTATATCGAGGCTAAGAACTGATGTTTGTCGGCAGAAAAAAAGAATCCCGATATCTTGAAGAAAACTATGCGAAAGAGGCTTCCTGCGTCCTTGTGGTCTATGGCCACAGGGGCGTAGGCAAGACCTCTCTTCTTCTGCGTTTTGCAAAGGATAAGCCGCTTCATTATTTCTGTGCCCGGCCCTGTTCGGGGCAGGAACAGATCCTTTTATGGGAAAAGGAGCTGGACCGCGCGGGAAAGGAAGCCGCCGGAAATGCGGAGGGAAGCGGTTTCGATAAGATCTTCGCACGGCTTACGGCGGACGGCGGAGCGAAGAAGATGCTCGTTATCGATGAATTCCAGTATCTGATCCGTTATGCGGAAGATTTTATGCCGGCGCTCCTTCGTTATGTACAGGGAAGCGGCACGCCGGTCATGGTGGTGCTCCTTTCTTCGTCCGTCAGTTTTGTCGAGACGGATTTTGTGCCGCGGATCGGAGCTCTGGCGGCTTCCATAAGCGGCTTTTATAAGCTCGGTGAGCTGGGCTTCATGGACTGCGTGAACTATTTCCAGAAGTACAGCACAAGACAGTGCATGGAGGCCTACAGCATCCTGGGCGGACTGCCGGCGTACTGGGCGGCATTCTCGGCGGAAAAGAACATCGGTGAGAATATCCGGGATGCGATCCTTTCGCCCTCCGGTGTCCTTCATGATGAAGGCGAGCGCATGGTCTCGTCGGAGCTGCGTGAACTGAACGTCTACTCCACGATACTCAACTGTCTGGCCGGAGGCATGAACAAATTAAACGACCTGCATGTGCACAGCGGATTTTCGCGGGCCAAGATCAGCGTCTATCTCAAGAATCTGATGGAGCGGGAGCTGGTGGAAAAGCTCTTCCCTTACGACAACGCTTCCAACGCGAATGCCAAAAAGGGCGTGTACCGTGTGACGCTGCGTTTTCTTGAGTTTTATTTCCGTTTCATATTTGAGAACCGGAGTGCTCTGGAGCAGAGCGATGCGGCGGAGTTTTATAAAATCTATATACTGCCGTATCTGCCGGCCTTCCATCAGAGCAATTTCCGCAAGGTCTGCGGAGAGTATCTGGATATCTTAAACCACAACAATATGCTGCCCATCAAAGCCAGCAGGAGCGGCGAATGGGTCGGAAAGAGCGGCACCATCGATATCGTTATGCAGGATGAGGACTGGGAGAGCATCCTGGCTTTCTGTGACTGGGAGAGCGCGGTCATCGGCATGAGCGCGCTGGAGAAAGACCTCCGGATCGCCGAGGAGGCGAGGCTTCATCCCGACCATGTATATCTTTTTGCAACCGGCAGTTTTTCGGACGAGCTGAAGGCTTTTGCGGAACAGAACAAGAGCATCAGGCTGATCGACATCGATACCCTGTGATGGCGGAAGAAACGAAAAAGGCACTCTTTATCGCGGAAAAACCATCGGTCGCAAGGGAGTTTGCCAAAGCATTAAAATACCGTATGCAGAACCATGACGGTTATATGGAATCGCCGGAGGCCGTCATCACCTGGTGTGTGGGTCATCTGGTGACCATGAGCTATCCCGAGGTCTATCGGGAGGAGCTGAAGCGCTGGAGTTTTTCCACGCTGCCTTTTATCCCGGAGGAATACCGTTATGAGGTGATCGCTGCTTCGGCGAAGCAGTTTAAGATCGTGAGCGGCCTTCTGAACCGAAAGGACGTGGGGACGATCTATGTCTGCACCGACTCCGGGCGGGAAGGGGAATACATCTACCGTCTGGTGGAACAGCAGGCGCATGTTACGGGAAAGGAAAGAAAGCGCGTCTGGATCGATTCCCAGACCGAGGAGGAGATCCTGCGCGGGATCCGCGAGGCAAAGGATCTGTCGGCCTATGACGATCTGTCCGCGGCGGCTTATCTGCGGGCCCAGGAAGATTACCTGATGGGGATCAATTTCTCCAGGGTACTGACACTGAAATACGGACAGTCGCTGCAGAATTACCTGAAGGCGGAAAGGCGGCCGGTTGTGGCCGTGGGCCGTGTGATGACCTGCGTGCTGGGCATGGTGGTACTCAGAGAGCGTGAGATCCGTGCTTTTCAAAAGACGCCTTTTTATCGCGTGCTTGCCACGGTAAAACTCGGGGAAGGCAGCGTGAACGCCGAGTGGAAGGCAGTGGAGGGCTCACGGTATTTCGGCTCGCCGCTGCTGTATAAGGAAAACGGTTTTAAGGAAAAAAAGAGCGCCGCGGAACTGATCCTCCAGCTGGGCGGAAAGCCCGGCGCGGATGAGAACAGTTTTACCGCAGAGGAGAAGGTCCTGCTGAAGAACAGCGGGAAAAAGACGGAAAAGAAGAATGCGCCGCTTCTGTACAACCTGGCCGAGCTTCAGAACGTCTGCTCAAAGATGTTCAAGATCAGTCCGGACGAGACCTTAAAGATCGCCCAGGAGCTGTATGAAAAGAAGCTGACGACCTATCCGCGTACCGACGCGAGAGTACTGTCCACGGCCGTAGCCAAGGTAGTGGATCATAATATCCGGGGACTTCTGGATTATCCGGTATGCGCCTCCTTTGCAAAGGAAGTGCTGGATAAGGAAATGTGGAAGGGGCTGGCAAAGACCCGCTATGTCAACGATAAGCAGATCACCGACCACTACGCCATCATCCCTACGGGGCAGGGACTTTCGGCCCTCGCCGGTCTTGCGCCGACTTCCGCAAAGGTATACGAGCTGATCGTGCGGCGTTTTCTGGCGATCTTCTATCCGCCGCAGAGCTTTATCAAGCTTTCGATGGAGTTCACCCACGGGCAGGAGCATTTCTTTGCAAACTTTAAACTGATGCAGGAGGAAGGCTGGAGTGCGCTGACGCACTGCTCCTTCTTTAAGGACCGGAAGGAGGAAGCAAAGGAAGAAGAAGCGGAGGGCAAAGAGGAAGAACTGGTGGTGGATCCGGAACTGCTTCACAGGCTTTCGCAGTTAAAGCCCGGAACGGAGCTTCCCTGCGAAGCGTTTGCGATCAGGGAGGGTGAGACGGCGCCGCCGAAGCGCTACAGTTCCGGTTCCCTGATCCTTGCGATGGAAAACGCCGGTCAGTTCATAGAAGACGAGGAACTGCGGGCCATGATCAAGGGCAGCGGCATCGGCACCTCGGCCACCAGGGCGGGGATACTGGAAAAGCTCGTAAAGAACCGCTATCTCGATCTGAACAAAAAGACCCAGATCATCACGCCTACACTGATCGGGGAGATGATCTTTGATGTGGTGCGGCATTCCATCGCCTCACTCTTAAATCCCAAGCTTACGGCCAGCTGGGAGATGGGTTTGAGCGGCGTGGCATCCGGTACGGTGTCCAGGGAGGAATACCGCGAGAAGCTCAACGCATTTGTAACGAAGCATACGGAAAACGTAAAAACACTGGAGAACGCATACCAGCTGCGGCGCTGCTTTGATTATGCCGCTGCCTATTATACACCGAAAAAGAGTTCGGGAAAGAAACAGGAGCGTGGAAACAAAAATGGAAAGAGCAAAGATACGAAATCTGTATGACCTGCGGGAGACCATCGCCGCAGCATATTTTGAGGGAGCGGAATATCCCTGGGAACTGCTTGGCGGCATCGCGGATTTTATCCGGAAGCTGGGACCTTCACTGGATCCCGCGGTATTTGAACAGCGCGGGGAGGAGATCTGGGTCGCGAAGAGCGCGAAGGTGGCGCCGACGGCTTTTCTCGGCGGACCGCTGATCGTGGATGAGGAAGCGGAGATACGGCACTGCGCTTTTGTGCGCGGAAGCGCAATTGTCGGAAAGAATGCGGTGGTAGGCAATTCCACGGAGCTGAAGAACGTGATCCTCTTTAACCGTGTCCAGGTGCCCCATTACAATTATGTGGGGGATTCGATCCTCGGATATAAAGCCCACATGGGTGCGGGAAGCATCACCTCCAATGTAAAGAGCGACAAGACACTGGTCTGCGTGCACGACGGGGAGGAAACGATCGCAACAGGGCTGAAGAAATTCGGCGCCATGCTGGGAGATAATGTGGAAGTGGGCTGTAACAGCGTGCTCAATCCCGGGACCGTGCTGGGGCGGGGCGCGAGCGTCTATCCCACTTCCTGCGTGCGGGGGCTGATCCCCGAAGGCACGATCTATAAAAAGCAGGGCGAGATCGTACAGAGAGAAAACAGGGACTGACGATGGAGAAGGATGCCAGGGACAGCCTGCTGGTGAGAACGGATGCGGCGGCCGCCGCCCTGCTTGCCATGATACGGAAACTGGAAGACGACGGGCATATCCGTGCGGCGGAGCCTCCGCGGCTTTCGGCGGTACTGCTTCCCGAACTGATGGCATTCTGCTGTGCCCTTCTTGCGAAGGAGGGAAGGGATTGCGGTGAGGCGCTTTCAGAGATGCTTCTTCTGCTTGCACCGGCACAGGATCCGCAGATCCGCAGGGGCATTGAGGCGAGGATAAAGGAGTTTTCGGAAGAAGAGGAACCGGATCCGGCCGCTTTCGGGCTGCTCCTGCGCTTTGACAGCATGGCCCAGGAAGATGACGGGGCTTTTTACAGACGTATGGGAACGGAAAATCCCGGAGCGCTCGCCGAATACTGGCTGACGCTGTTTGAGGCATTATGGAAGCTGGGCGGCGGCCGGCAGGATGATGAGATATTTAAGGAAACGGAGAGGAAGCTGCGCGGCAGGCTTTTGAGCAGACAGGGTTGAAGGGTGGAGATCACAGCTGCCGGAGCAGCGCATGATACGGATATGAAGAGACTGGGTGAAGAAAAGCTACGCTTTTTTAAAAAGATCCTGAAAGAAACGCGTAAGGGATCGCGTTTTGATCAGATGGATGATTTTATCCAGCACGGGGATACGACCGTGCGGACGCATTGCCTTCATGTGGCGCAGACGGCCTATTATCTGGCCTGCCGCCACGGCTGGAAGGTTGACGAGGCTTCCCTGATCCGCGGGGCGCTTTTGCATGATTACTTTCTTTATGACTGGCATGTGAAATGCCTGGCCAATTCCATCCACGGCTATACCCATCCGGGAAAAGCCCTGCGCCAGGCGGAGAAGGATTTTGAACTGAACGATATCGAGCGGGATATGATAAAGCATCATATGTTTCCTCTGACGATCTTCCCGCCGCGCACGAAGGAGGGCTGGATCCTGGTCCTGGCGGACAAGATCTGCGCTATGGGAGAAACGATAGGAGATCGGATGAAATGACTACGGTAGAAAGAATCTTTGCAGGGCTGGATTTCCCGGGCTGGACGATCGTAGCCGTGATCTACGGATTTATCGGCTGGTTTTACGAATCGACGGTCTTTTCCCTGGGAGAACAGGGAAAATTCATGGACAGGGGAGCGTTTATCGGTCCCTTCTGTCCGATCTATGCGGTGGTCTGCACCATCAGCTATGATCTGTTTGCACCCATCGAGGAATGGTGGCTGATCGTGATCCTGGCAGGGCTTGCAACGAGCGCGGTGGAGCTGGTGACCAGTATCGGGATGGAGGCTCTTTTCCATAAGAGATACTGGGATTACAGCTATTATCCCTTAAACCTCGACGGACGCATCAGTGTGGTGGCAGGCGCCTTTTTCGGCTTTGCGCTGATGGCTGTTGTAAAGTGGATCCATCCCGCATTCCGGGATATGATCCTTTCCATACCGGCGGATGTACGTCTCGGGATCTGCATCGGACTCTGGACGGTCTTTATCCTGGATATCATCTGGACGACCATCGGAAACCTGAAGCTGAACAAGGCCCTGGCACGGGGCTATGATGCCGTGATCGCATGGAAACAGCGGCGCTTCGACGCCATCAACCGTGTCAAGGACGCCTGCGATAAGTTCCGTATCGTGCGCGGGATGAAATGGCTTCTGGCAAAGGGAAAAGCCGTAAACCGGAAGCTTGTGGCGGCGGAAAACCGTATCAAGGGAAAGACACCGAAGGAAGAGACTAAGGCAGGACAGGAGGGCGGACAGACCGCTGAAGAAGGCCCGGCGGAGAATCATGAAGCATCCGATGGGAATAATAAAGCATCCGCGGAGAACAATGAAGCTTCCGCAGTGAATCATGAAGCATCCGATGAGAATCATGAAGCTTCCGCGGTGAATGACGGAGTTTCCGCAGAAGAAAAAAAATAAGCTCCGGTACAGGGACCGGAGCGGGACTGAAGCTTATTTCGTTTCCATGAGGATCTCGCCGATGGAGGAGAGGCGCTGCATCGCATTTTCGTATTGCTTTTGCGCCTGTTCCGCGGAGAGAGAGTCGTAGACCGCTGCATCGTAAGCCGTATGATAAAGGGTGGAGCAGTCATTCATCAGAGTGGCGGCCTCCACAGCCAGTTTCGAAGCGGAACCGTAAGCTTCCGGAGCCGCAAGGGCGGACATCTCGTTAAAGCGGTCCCGCATACGGTCGATGTTTGAAAGAAGCTGTGCGGGAGCATCTGCGGCAGAAGGATCGATGGCATCGATCGAAGCAGCGATGCTTTTGATGTTTTCGGCGCACACCGCCATGTCGTCCCGGTAGCGGGTCACCGCGGGATCCTCTTTGGAGGAACTGCCGCAGGCGGTGAGCAGCAGTACGATCAAAAGGTATTTGACAAAGTGTATTCTTCCGTGGATAATCTTTTTCATGACCATATAAAGTTACCATAGAAGAGCGGATATTTCAAGTTAGGAAATAAGGAGCCGTACAGAAAAAAGAGGATTTCCGTACGGCTGACGGAAAACGGAGGGAGATCTATGACCGGCGCGGAGGCGATCGTAAAATGTCTGAAAGAAGAAAAGGTGGAATACGTATTCGGTTATCCCGGCGTGGCGATCTGTCCTTTTTATGATGCGATCCTGGACAGCGGGATCAAAACCATACTGATACGTACGGAGCAGAATGCGGCACATTCCGCCAGTGGAATGGCAAGACTGACCGGGCGGCCCGGTGTGTGCGCGGTCACTTCGGGTCCGGGGGCGACCAATCTGATCACCGGTATCGCTACGGCCTTTGCCGATTCGATCCCGCTGGTGTGCATCACGGGACAGGTCAATTCGGAACTGATTGGCTCGGATGTGTTCCAGGAAGCCGATATCACGGGAGCCGTGGAATCCTTCGTCAAGTATTCCTACCTGGTGAAGAATGTGGCGGATATCCCGCGGGTGATGAAGGAAGCTTTTTATATCGCAAACACGGGGCGTAAGGGGCCGGTGCTCATCGACGTGCCCATCGATGTACAGCAGCAGAAGATCCGGGATTTTGATTATCCCGAAGAAGTGAAGCTGCGCACCTATAAACCTACGGTAAAAGGAAACGTGCTGCAGATCAAAAAGATCGTGCACGAGCTGGAAAGGGCAAAACGGCCCCTGATCTGCGCGGGCGGCGGCGTGCGTCTTTCCAATGCAAAGGAAGAACTCCGCAGACTGGTGGAGGAGTACCAGATCCCCGTGGTGTCCACGATGATGGGGATCGGCGTGATGGCCACGGAACATCCCCTGTATTTCGGCATGGTCGGAAACAACGGTTTCCCCTGGGCGAACCGCGCCATGAAAGAGGCGGATCTGATCATGATGGTCGGTGCCAGAGTCGCGGACCGGGCCGTTAACCAGCCGGAGCGTATCATGAAGGATACGGTGCTGATCCATATCGATGTGGATCCCGCCGAGATCGGCAAGAACGCAGGAGCCACCATCCCCATCGTCGGAGATGCAAAGAATATCCTGGCGGAGCTGGCCGAATACGAGATCGACGGCGACTACGGCAAATGGGTGGAATCGCTGAGAACATACCGCGGCGAGATGCCTGTCGTGCGTCATCCCGATCCTGCCTTCGTGGATCCCGCGGAATTCATACGGAAGCTGTCCCTGAAGCTTCAGGACAACGCCATTTATGTGGCGGATGTGGGACAGAACCAGATCTGGTCCTGCAAATACCATGTGGTACGGAACGGAAGATTCCTTACCACCGGCGGTATGGGGACCATGGGCTATTCGATCCCTGCGGCGGTCGGGGCCAAACTGGCCAGACCGGAACGTCAGGTGGTGGCGGTATGCGGAGACGGTTCCTTCCAGATGAGCATGATGGAGCTGGCCACGATGCAGCAGTACAGGGTGCCGGTCAAGATCATCGTTCTGAAGAACAATTATCTGGGTATGGTGCGGCAGTACCAGCATTTTGCGTATCAGGACCGCTATTCCGTGGTGGATCTGAGCGGCAGCCCGGATCTTTCCTGCATCGCTGCGGCATACGGTATGAAGTTCATGCGTATCGAAAATATGGAGGGGCTGGAAGATAAGCTGGATACGCTTCTTAAGGAAGACGAGGCGTATCTCTGCGAATGTATCATAGATCCGATGGATCTGGTCTGAGGTGGATGCTTATGAGACGAATCTTTTCCGTACTGGTAGAAAACCGATCCGGCGTGCTCTGCAAGGTGGCGGGGCTTTTTTCGCGCCGGAGCTTTAATATCGATTCCCTCGCGGTGGGGGAGACGGACGATAATGCGGTATCCCTGATGACGATCACGAGCTCCGGGACCGAGCAGACGCTGGAGCAGATCGAAAAACAGCTGAACAAGAAGCTGGACGTGATCAAGGTCAAGACCTTTGACGAGGGCAGGGCCATCAACCGGGAGCTGATGCTCTGCAAAGTGCGCTATACAAAAGGCAACCGGCGTGAGATCATGGAGATCTGCGAGGTGATGAAAGCCGAGATCGTGGATATGTCCGAGCATCTGATGATCCTTCAGATCTGCGATACGCCGGAAAAGATCAAACTGATGATCAGCATGCTGAGCCAGATCTCCATCGTGGAAGTGGCGCGTACCGGAACCCTGGCCTTGCAGAAATGCATGGATGATTGACAGAAAAATGATATGTTGTTAAACTAATAGTCTATTGTTTTATGTGAGGTGGTCCTGTGAACAAAAAAACATTTCAGCTGCTGGCAGACAATTCCTCGGGTGTCCTGAGCCGTATCTCGGGACTGTTCTCCCGCCGCGGTTACAATATCGAAAGCATCAGCGCGGGCGTGACGGCGGATCCCAGATATTCGAGGATCACCATCGTTGCATCGGGGGATGACGAGATCCTCGACCAGATCGAAAAACAGGTGGAAAAACTGGTGGAGGTGCGCAATATCAAGGTGCTGGATCCGAAGGATTCGGTATACCGCGAGCTGTGCCTGATCAAGGTGGAAGTATCGGAAAAGAACCGTGAGAGCCTGATCTCCATCGCGGGGATCTTCCGTGCAAATATCGTGGATGTGGGTCCCGAGAGCCTGATCATCGAACTGACCGGAAACCAGTCCAAGATCGAAGCTTTTCTGGGACTGCTTTCCGGCTATACCATACTGGAACTGGCGCGTACCGGCCTGACCGGTCTTTCCCGCGGAAATGCGGATGTCGTATGGCTGGATGACTGAAACAGCGTATATTTTAATTTTTTATCATACATAGGAGGATAAAAGCAATGGCAAAGATTTATTATCAGGAAGACTGCAATCTTGCAGCGATCAAGGACATGACTGTGGCGATCATCGGCTACGGCAGCCAGGGACATGCGCATGCACTGAACCTGAAGGAGTCCGGGATCAATGTGATCATCGGTCTGTATGAAGGCTCCAAGAGCTGGAAGCGCGCCGAGGAGCAGGGCTTTACGGTTTATACCGCAGCCGAGGCCGCAAAGAAAGCGGATATCATCATGATCCTGATCAACGACGAGAAGCAGGCAGCCCTGTACAAGGCGGATATCGAGCCCAACCTGGAGCCCGGCAACATGCTGATGTTTGCACACGGCTTCAACGTACATTTCGGACTGATCAAGGCACCCAAGGGCGTGGATGTGACCATGATCGCACCCAAGGCACCCGGACATACCGTACGCAGCGAGTATCAGGCCGGCAAGGGAACTCCCTGTCTGGTAGCTGTGGAACAGGACGAGACCGGTAAGGCTCTGGAGAAGGCTCTGGCATACGGCG
>JAEELW010000078.1 GCA_016282915.1 Lachnospiraceae bacterium
ATGGTGGGCGAGCGTCTGGGCCTGCCCAAGGGCATGGTTTACCGTCAGCCCTTCCCGGGACCCGGACTGGGCGTACGCTGCCCCGGAGCCATCACCAGAGACCGTCTGGAAGCTGTGCGGGAATCGGATGCGATCCTTCGTGAGGAATTTGCGTCCGCCGGTCTGGCAGGAAAGGTATGGCAGTATTTCACCGTGGTTCCCGATTTCAAATCCACCGGGATCCGTGACGGGGAGCGCAGCTTTGACTGGGTGGTGATCATCCGTGCGGTCAACACCACGGATGCGATGACGGCCGAAGTGCAGGAGATTCCCTTCGATCTGATGCAGCGTCTCGTAAAGCGCATCACCTCCGAAGTGCCCGGCGTGAACCGTGTGCTCTACGATTTCACTCCGAAGCCCAGCGCAACGATCGAGTACGAGTAAATCGAACACTTAATTAATTTCAATCATTCCCGATGCCCCGCTGTGGGGCATCGGAATTCTTCTTTTTCAGATCCTCGATGTTTTTGCGGAAACCATTATCGGTTCCGGACATCAAAATTCCCGTTTTTTACAAATCCCGCTGTCGCCCGGCAGGGTGGAGAGCGAAAGCAGGCAGCGAGAAATCTAAAACAGCAAATCCCGCTGTCGCCGGGCAGACAAAAGAGCGAAAGCAGGCAGCGAGAAAGCTAAAATACCAAATCCCGCTGTCGCCGGGCAGGCAGAGGAGCAAAAGCAGGCAGCGAGAAACCCTAAAACAGCAAATCCCGCTGTCGCCGGGCAGGGTGGAGAGCGAAAGCAGGCAGCGAGAAATCCAAAACAGCAAATCCCGCTGTCACCCAGCAGGAAAAAGAGCGAAAGCAGGCAGCGAGAAGCCCAAAACAGCAGATCCCGCTGTCACCCGGCAGACAAAAGAGCGAAAGCAGGCAGCGAGAAACCCAAAACAGCAAATCCCGCTGTCGCCGGGCAGGCAAAAGAGCGAAAGCAGGCAGCGAGAAGCCCTAAAACAGCAAATCTCGCTGTCGCCCGGCAGGCGAAAGAGCGAAAGCAGGCAGCGAGAAATCCAAAACAGCAAATCCCGCTGTCGCCCGGCAGGGTGGAGAGCGAAAGCAGGCAGCGAGAAATCCAAAACAATAAATCCCGCTGTCACCGGGCAGGCGAAAGAGCGAAAGCAGGCAGCGAGAAATCCAAAACAGCAAATCCCGCTGTCGCCGGGCAGGCGAACGAGCCAAACTAGGCAAAAGAGCCAAATACGGCAGAATACAAAGAAAAACCAAGACGAGGGGGGAATGAATGTGAAAAAGCAAAAAAAGCTATGTTAATGACAGACTGCACGGACCTGTACTGCAAGGCAAAACGGCGGTACGACGAGCTCCTTCAGATCAAGAATTCAAAAGAGATGACACTTGAGAAGATGCCACCTGGGAAGATACACGTAAGCAAGACACCGCATGGCGTTCAGTATTATTTGCGACAAGACAGTACGGATAAAACAGGGAAATACATTCCAAAATCCGAGACTTCTACCATCAGACAATATCTGCAAAAAGCATATGATGAAAAAATCTTAAGGCTTGTTTCACAAGAAATTCAAAGTTTGAAAAGGCTTCTCGGAAATTCAGAAAATCCTGTAAACATAATCCGGCGTGCATATTCAGATTTTCCACAAGAAGTAAAAAATTACATAACGCCAATAGACGTCTCTGATGAGGATTTTATTCGCAGTTGGTTAAGCATTCCTTATAAAGGCAAGGCAATACCGGAGTATCTGCCGATCCTGGAGACAAACCAAAAGGAAAGAGTCCGTTCAAAGTCCGAGCTTAATATTGCCAATGCACTTGCTGAGCAGGGTATTCCATATAAATACGAATGCCCGCTGCAATTAAGTAATGGCATGATCATTTATCCGGATTTTACCGTACTTGACGTTAAGCGGAGAAAAGTTTGGTATTGGGAACACAGGGGGATGATGGATGACAAAGATTATGCAAGGAATGCCGTACTGAAAATGAAAAGCTATCTGCAAAGCGGGATCTGTTTGGGGAAAGAATTGATTATCTCCGAGGAGACAGGCACTAACCCGCTGGGAACGAATGAAATTAATGAGATCATAAAGACGTATTTTGGCTAGGGTAAATGAAGAAAAGCGCTTTGCTGACGTATAAACCTTGATGAAACATTGGCTTGATCAATATAATGAGATCAAAGGAACCATAAAGCATTGCGAAAGATATGGACGAATAGATTGGCGGTATGTAATATTATGGAATAAAGGATTATATATTTGTGACCGGTGCCGGTGGTATCGGAAAAACAACGCCGGCTTGGAAGAAAATATTTACTTCTATTTACTATTTCGAAATTCGGCCGGGAGTGAATCAATATGGAGATAATCGTTCGAAACGAAAACAAAGGGGATCATAGAAGAGTTGTCTGAGGGAACGAGTCCTTAGTACGGATCATTAAGCGTATGATCATATCAGAGGATGAAGATAAGCGGAATGAAAAACAGATAAAACATAATGACCGGGGAGATAGGAAACGAAATGTTCAAAGCAGTGGTTTTCGATATGTATGAGACGCTCGTCACGTTATTCAACAGCAGGGTCTATAAAGGCAGGCAGATTGCCGAAGAGATGAATATCCCTGAGACGGTTTTCAGAGAGATCTGGGATCCGTCCGAAGATGCCAGGACGCTCGGGTATATGTCTTTTGAGGAAGTCATCGAAAAGATCCTGCGCGGGAACAATATTTATGACAGCGAACTTTACGGCAGGATAATCCGCAACAGAAAGGATTATTCATCCGAAGTATTCCATCACAAGCATCCGGATATAATCCCCATGCTCAGGGCCTTGAGAGAAGGCGGCATTAAGACCGCTCTTATCACTAACTGCTATTTTGAGGAAAAGGAAGCTATAGTCAATTCGGATCTTTACGGCCTTTTTGATGTAATATGCATGTCTTGTGATATCAAAATCAAAAAGCCCGATATCAGGATATTCGAGTTGTGTGCAAAGGAACTTGATGTCATGCCCGAAGAATGCCTTTATGTCGGAGACGGCGGGAGCAATGAGCTGGATGCGGCACGGACTGCCGGGATGAAGCCTTTACAGGCAACATGGTATCTCAAAGACGGCCTTGGCCAGCCTTGCGGAAGAATGGATGAGTTTGATCAGGCAGCAGTTCCAATGGATGTATTGAAAGCGGTGCAGCCATAAGCATTCTGTCAGGAAAAAGATATATGAGGGAAAACAAAATGATATGGGTAAAGCGTGTTGAGGAGATAGATGACAGGATCGGAGAATTTATAAACCGTGAGTTCACCGTTTTTGGAAAAGAGAGCGAGTTTGTCCGCATGGATAAGGAACCCGAACTCAGCAAATACTTTTTTGTTAAGCCGATCTGAAAAGACTCAGCCGGCTCTTTAATGTGGTATACTAGTATAACGGTCGCAAAATATCCGGACGAATGCGATGAATGCCTGCCCGGGAGTGCGGATCTGAAAACGCATGCGTAGCGGGCTACGTCGAGGCTTTCAGATGCGTGCTATCGGGATAAGCAGGCAAGCATTTGGTCCGGGTATTTAAGAAACGTTATAATAGCGGTATGCGGGAAGAGTGTATGAGGGGGAATGCATTATGACAGATTTTGAGAGAGTTCGCAGTTATTACAAAAGATTTGATGAAAAGAACAGGCTGGCGGCTACAAACAGTGGAAAACTTGAATACACCATGACAAAGCAGATCCTTGATAAATATCTCCCTGAAAGCGCAAGCGTTCTTGATCGTGGAGGTGGCACAGGAGCATATGCTTTTCCGCTGGCGGAAGAAGGCTATCAGGTAGTTCTTGCAGATCTGTCGGAAGATCTTATCAGACAGGCGAAACAAGAAAAAGAAGAAAGCGGCAATGATAACATTATATCCTGTGACATAGTGAATGCGATAGATCTGAGCATCTATGCAGATGAGCGATTTGATGCGGTGCTGTTGCTCGGTCCTTTATATCATATGACAGAGGAATGGGAGAGAAAAAAGTGTATCGCCGAGATCGAAAGGGTGTTAAAGCCGGGGGGAGTGATATTTGCCTCGTTTATCCCATATCTGTCCGGGAGCATCGCTATCGTTGACAGATATTTTGGGCATCCCGATCAGGTTGATGCTGATCGATTAAAACAGGTTTTTCAATCCGGAAGATTTCATAATCTATCGGATGAAGGTTTTCAGGAAGGGTATTATGCGGCATCCGATGAAATTGAAAAGCTGTTTGAGATCCACGGGTTTCGTAAACTGGAGATAAGATCTTTGCGTGGTTTTGGTTACGGAAAGGAAGATGATATTTTTAAGCTTTTGTCCCGGGATCGGGAAATGTTTGGTACTATAATTGATATGATCAACAAAACAGCAGGCGAGAAGGAAATTATTGAGATGTGCGGTCATGCTATATATGCAGGCTATAAACAATAAGTGACAGATCATATATGCTGCGGGGCATAGTTTCGCAGGATATATTGATGGGACATGCAGAGGAATACTTAGCTGATGAGCAGAAAGGATTTTTACTATCACGCATCTCCGGTAGAAGGACTGACACGGCTGGAACCCCGGATCTCCAATCACGGAGTGCCTTTGGTATATCTGTCTGGGAAGAGGGAGAATGTGCTGGTATACTTAAGCAATGCTGTAGAAAAATATTGTACGGATACCGGCTTTGCATATACGGGACAATGGCATAAATGGGGACCCTACGGTTTTGATAAGGATGGCCGTATCAGACTGGAAGAGTATTACCCGTATGCGCTGGAAAGTACATACAGAGGAGTTTCGGGATACATATACAGTGTTGATGACATTACCGATTCCGGGTACGAGCTGAGCATTCCGGATGCGGTGACAAGCAGTGTGGCCGTCTCCGTCTGCGGGACGGAATATGTACCGGATGCTTATGAGGAAATACTTAAGGCGGAAAAGAGCGGTCTGATATGCATCACAAGGTTTGATGAGCTGACGGATAATAAGAAGAGCTGGCTAAAGAAGGTAATAGCAGAGGAATATGATCGGGCAGGTGCGCATCCGGAATACAGGTATTTTCTGCGAAATAAGTTTCCGGAGTATACGTTTGATGAGATACGGAATTGACAGGAAAGACAGGATCCGTCGGGACAGCTGCTGAATGATTGTTAACCCGGCGCCTGGCGGAATCAAAAATAGAGACTCTCACAAATGAATCTTAAAGAAGATCGAGCAGGTAAAAGGATCTGTTCCGGCGGCAGGGAGAAAGCATTGCTTTATGAGATATATGTATCCCATTGGCAGTTTAACAAGGCATGTAAAATCAAGGATATTTGAAAATAAGAAAGCAGGGAGGAGAAAATGAGCAGATTAAAAGAACTTCGAAAGTACGTCAATGAAGAGTTATACAGGATGGATGATGCAGAGGAGCGTACCGCTGCATTTGTGCATCTTTACGGAGTATCACTGGCGGCAACAATGATAGCCAAAAAGCGCGGGCTGGATCCCGAACTGCTGTCGATGGCGGCCATGCTTCATGATCTGTATGCATATAAGTCAGGTTCGTATGAGGATCATGCGCATAAGGGTGCAGAGCTGGCAGGAGAGATCCTTAAAAAACTTGCGCTTACGGATGAGCATGAGACAGAAAAGATCTGTTCGGCTATTTATCATCATGATGATAAACTGGTCACGGATGGTGCAATGGAGGAGGCGCTTAAGGATGCGGATGTTATAAGCCATTGCCTGCATGATACTGCAAAGCCTGTCAAAGAAAAGGAACAGGAAAGGTATAAAAAACTCTGTGAAGAGTTTGGGATGCAGTGAGAAATGGCTGAAACAGGCAGCAGACAAAAGTGGCAGCTTGCTTACGAAAAAGCCGGATTTTACAAAAGCGATACGAACAGCAGAGAGTATTGGGATAAAACGGCTGAAAGTGACGGCGGGAGCTTATCGGGGAGGAAGCATATAGAATGCATAAAGGATTACCTTCTTACCCATAAGCTGATCGGCGGACAGAGTACAGTCCTGGATATCGGATGCGGCTGTGGCGAATATGTCCGGGAGTTTGCGGAGATCTGTGCTCATATAACCGCATTGGACTACTCGGAAAAGATGCTTTCCGTCTGTAAAGAACGCTGTCTTGCTGCCGGGTTAGAAAATGTATCATATATCCTTGCGGATTTCATGGAATATGAGCTCACGGAAAAATATGATCTTATAATGGCCTGTCTGAATCCGGCTACCTATCAGCCGGATGCACTTGATAAGATGCTGTCCTTATCGGCAGGCTCGGTCATTTATTTCAGTATGGATACACCGATCGACGGTTCAGAAAAGGAGCCGGTTTATTGCGGCTGCAATTCTGTCAGATATGCGGAGGAATACTTAAAAGAAAAAGGAATTTATTATCGGAAGATACCGTATACCTACGAGTATATCATGAATGACGGAAAGATTAGGAATATAGACTTTGCTTATCTTGTGATGATCAAAGGATGTTTTTCCTGAACCGGAGTCTTTTCGCCGGAGGGCTTCATGATCCTTATGTGATTACCGGTATCGGACGGAAGAAAAGAAGAGAAGAAGAGCCGGCTGTCGGAGGAAGAGAAAAGAGCGATACGGAATACGGGATTTAAAGGAAAGCGGAATCACGGATGTGGGAATGATCGTTACAGGCGCAGGGCCTGATCGATCTGCTTATACACGTCCGCGGTTTCTTCCGCGGTCGAAGCGTTAATATAGTACGTGTCACTGTCTGTTACGATCTTTATATAATTCCCGGATCCTATCCGGAGGAATACCTTGCAGCCGGTCTCTCCGTTCACGGTAAAGCTGCCTTTCTGGATCGTTGCGGTCCCGATCCCGTGCGTCCGGATCAGGTTCAGCTCATCCGTATCCTCACCGTAGGAGATACTCCGGATATCATCAAGAGCGATTACATAATCATCGCTGATCTGATGACAGATCACACTTCCGTTTTCGATCTTAATGGTCATCGGCGTGGACTCGATCATTCCGATCCATACCAGAGACATTATTACGCCGACCAGGGCGAGTATGCTCAGTCCCAGGATGACTTTGCCGGCCGGATGTCCCACATTGACGGTTCCCCCCACACCCGCACGTTTCTCTACATTCAGTCTGCGGTCTTTGGGATTATAATACAAAAGCCCCAGTATCCAATGATCGTCGTCGTCCGCAAGGAGGTCCATTTCTTTTTCGTAGCGGGAGTCGATCTTTTTGCTTTTAATGACAAACGATGCAATGCCCGCAAAAATAAAGAGTATATAAACAGCGGACGAGATGATGATCGTCAGGTCGGAGTAGGCCAGAATAAAGGTCAAAAGCCATGCGGCGAGCAGCAGCAGATTCCCCCATGCGCCCAGCACGAACATATCCGCGAAGTTTTTCTTCTTTGCGCGGTTATAATTTGCATTGATGCTGCTGTCATGTGAAATGACCTCATTTTTCATATTATCAAATATATGGGCAAACACCGCCATCATAATGCTGACCAGCCAGAACACCCCGAGGGTGGTCGTCACCAGGAATGAACCCGCGCCCGGAACCATTCCGGGGAAAAGGATCTTCAGATCGATCAGAAGCGCAAGGACCACAGGTACCAGCCCCAGAAGCGCAGGCAGCCAGACCCGGAAAGGCTGCAGGGCGTGCACAGCGCCGGCGCTGCTCAGATCCACATAGGATACGCCCGTTTCCCTGCCGAGCCCCAGACTTTTTTTGAGCGCCTTCATTTCTCTGTTTCCGAGAATGTAGGGAATTTCCAGCAGGATGAGAGCAATGAAGATAAAGGCGGTCCAAACGGTAGTCTGCATGGGCATTCCGCGCATCAGAAGAAGAAGCCCCGCGATCACGCAGGTGCAGATCACGATGATCCCTGCCTGGGAGCGGCGCTTTTTTACGATCGCATCTACCTCATTTTCGCTTGTCCCTTCCCGGAACTCATCCCTGTTTTTCACTCCGAAGATCAGTTTCTTTTCCTTCCAGTTTTTCGGGTAGATCAGAAAAAACAGGATCAGGGTCGACGGAACAAGGCAAATGAACATGATCAAACCAAAGAAGAGTGACATAACTACCTCCAGTATTCATCAACAAGTGCAATGATCTCGGCTTTTTCCACACCCGAGATCCGGGCCTCCGATACGATCCTCCTCAGTTCGGTCTTGTTTGATTCGGGGATGCTGCCCTTTTTCTGGATCTGCGTTCTGACCCTCGCTCCGTTTTTGCGGTCGGTCATGATATAGCCCTCGGTCTTGAGTAACTGGTAGGCCTTGCTCACAGTCATGGTATTGATCCCGATCTCCATTGCCAGAGCACGCACCGTCGGGAGCTGTTCCCCGGCTGCCAGTTCGCCGCTTGATATCCCCATGACGATCTGATTTCGTATCTGCATATAGATCGGCACATCCGATAATTCGTCGATTCTGATTATCATTCGATCACCTTTTTCTTCATCTGTAAGCCGCAGTTTTCCGTTCGGGCTTTTACTGCAGGACATTACGCTTCTTATTATATCACATACTGAAATATATTCCATGCGCTTATGACAGCGCAGCATACATCATGGTGTCTGCCGGACAGTGATCAGCGGAATGAAAAAGGCTGTTTTTCGGTCAGGCATTATACCCTCACACCCGGACTGTATTTATGTATGCCGTGTATTGCGCGATATAATACAAAAGTAAGATAAAAAGTGCTTTTTGTCAAGACTCTTTTTTATTTCGCTTGTCGGATCCGGCAGGAGGGGGTATCATGGGCTGAAGAAAGAGCATTTTCCGGCCGGTCACAGGCACCCGCATCTGGTGATGTTGGTCCCAAGCGGCGTTGGGCTTACTGTTCAGCGGCCGGCAGGCTACAGAACAGTAACGCTTTGGAAAACGGCAGATACAGGGCAGGTTCCTTTATCCGGCGGCAGATCAGGAGGGGTGGATCATGGGATTGTTTGACAGGAAAAGCGTAGACAGCTTCGACAGGATCTGCTGGAGGATCAGCGGGATGCGCTCGATCCGCGATTATGAGATCGTCCGGAAAGGAGAAAGTGCGGAGCTTGCCGAATACGAGAGATATTACCGGGAAGGGAAAGATGAGCGGCGGCTTTTGAGGCGGGGGAGCTGCCCTGCAGAGCAGATCCTGGAGCTTCTGAATGCCTGCGCGGTCCTGAAATGGGACGGATTTCACGGGAAACACCCCCGGGGCGTAAAGGACGGGGAGATGTTTTCCTTTGAAGCTGCGGTAAATGATGGAGTAACGATAAAAGCCTCGGGATCGGCAAATTTCCCGAAACATTTCGGTGATTTCCGGCGGGAGGTGAGCGGGCTGCTGAAGCCGGTGGAAGAGGATCGGCAATAAGTTCCGGAGAAAGCCTGGAACGGAGCGGAGGAACGATCAGCTGCGGGAATCCGGCGGGTAAAAAATCCGCTTGCATTTTTTGAGGCCTTATAGTAGAATAGTTTGCGTACGGGATCTTAGCACAGCTGGGATGTGCGTCCGCTTCACGTGCGGAAGGTCACAGGTTCGAGCCCTGTAGGTCCCATAGAAAGCAGCCGGTGTTTCGCCGGCTGCTTTTTTCGTGTCTTTTTTCTTCCTATTTCTTTACTTATACGGGATGCTGTGATAAAATTATCAAGATATTGTGGTTTATTATGCGATCATACACAAATGATCCCGACGGGAGCAGTGTTTTATCCCGCGCAAAGCGGGGTTTTGGAGGGGAAAGTGGATAAGCAGGAATATAAGATTCTTTCGGAAGAGATCATGTCGCTCGCGGGGAACGAGCAGTTTCAGGAGGCGGCGCAGATCGCGGACAGGATCGACTGGAGAAAGGTACGCAGCTTCAGTATGCTGATGAAGATCAGCGAGCTGTATCAGCTCAACCGCCGTTATGACGATGCGCTGGAACTGATGCTGATGGCTTATGACCGCAACCCGCGGAGCCGCAGTATCGTTTACAGCCTGACGGAGCTGTACATCCAGGTAGAGAATCATGTAAAGGCGCTGGAATTCTTCGCCTTATACAAAAGGATGGCACCGAACGATTCCGGGGTCTATATCCTGCAATACAAGTTACAGGAGCTGGAGGGCGTTTCGCCCGAGGATCAGATCGCCCTTCTGGAGGAATTCAACCGTAAGGATTACCGCGAGGAATGGGCTTATCAGCTGGCTTACCTTTATCACCGCATCGGCCTCGGGACGAAGTGCGTGGAGACCTGTAACGAGCTGATCACCTGGTTCGGAGAGGGACCTTTCGTGATCAAGGCCATGGAGCTGAAGATGCTCCATGCAAAGCTTTCGCCCGAACAGATGGAGATCTACCGCCGGCGGGATTCCATCGCCGACCAGATCCATGCGTATGAAAGTGATGAATATACGACCGAATCGCCGGAACCCGGACTGAATCCCGAGATCGACGATATGGATTTTCATGTGAAGACCATCGATATGGGGAAGTTCAATACAATGAATCTTCAGAAAGCGCTGGCCGAGAGCATGCGTGAGCTGATGGGAGAGGAAGCGGGCGGATCAAAAAACGAGACGCCGGCGGCAAAACGTCCCGCGCCGGAGGAGGATTTTATGTCCACGGCGGAAATGGAGGAACGTATGAAGCATTATGAAACAGAGGGCCTGGAGGAGGATCCGGGGGATGCCTGGCAGCAGCAGGCTTATCCGGACGAGGCCTATAACGACGGAAGCTACGCGGATCCGGGCAGCGGGTATGGCGGCGGATCCTACGCTGATATGAACGGCGGCTATGCGGAAGGAAATTACAGTGACGGAAATTACGGAGACGTAAGCTACGCAGATGCGAACGGAGCTTACGGCGATGGAAATTATACGGACGGGAACTATGCGGACGGTAGCTACGCGGATGCGAACGGAGCCTATGGCGGCGGGAATTACGCGGACGGTAGCTATGCGGATGCGAACGGAGCCTACGGCGATGGAAGTTATACGGACGGTAGCTATGCGGATGCGAACGGAGCCTACGGCGATGGAAATTATACGGACGGTAGCTATGCGGATGCGAACGGAGCCTATGGCGATGGAAATTATACGGACGGGAGCTACGCGGATGCAAACGGAGCTTATGGCAGCGGGAATTACGCGGACGGGAACTATGCGGATGCAAACGGAGCTTATGGCAGCGGGAATTACGCGGACGGGAACTATGCGGATGTAAACGGAGCATACGGAAATGGCTATGCGGGCGGGGATTACGCCGGTCCGGAAGCTGCTTACCCTAATGATGCCAATGCCGGAGCATTCGATATCAAGTCGGCGTTTGTCCAGCCTGCCGCACAGGAAGAAGATAAGGGAAAGAAAGCTTTTGATCTAAAGTCGGCCTTTGCGCCGTCGGCGCAGATCCAGGAGGATCCTTTCGAATCCGTTCCCGGCGAACTGGCCAGCGAACCGGAGGGCGTGGAGGACCAGACGATCTATTTCGAGCCGGTCCGTTCCGTCACGGGTTCCGCGGCGAAGGCTGTGGCAGCAGCTCCCGCGACGCCGAAGACGCCTGCACCGAAGCCTATAGTCAAGACGGAAAAGAAGCCCGGCGGAGGAACGGTCATCCGCGTGGTACAGCCTGCGGCGAGCGTGAAGGAGGGCGAGGTCTTTTTTGAGGACCACACCGAAGATATCGTGATCGACAATCTTCCTTCCGGAACCAATCCGGAATATGAAAGCATACAGCGCAGGGCAAGAGAGCTGCAGCAGCAGGAAGCCGACGCACGTCAGAACCGGATCCGGCGCACTGCGGGAACCGTGGAACAGCGTACACCCAGGCCCGAACATAATGTGATGGATGAGATGCTTTATCAGGACGCCGACGGTCAGATCGGACTGGCGGTTCCCGACAGCGTACAGGTAGAGAAGCAGATCACCGGCCAGATCCATATCGATGAGTATCTTTCGGATTGGGAAAAGACCAAACAGCGCAGAAAAGAGGCGCAGGACAAAGATCTGCAGCGCAGCATCATCGAACGTACCGGCCAGATCTTTAAGGATTACGATGCAAGAAAGAAAAACGGACTGATCGAGGAGATGGAGCGCGAGCAGAAGATCTTTTCGGAAAAGTATCAGGCCGATGATATCCGCCTGCGGAGTATGGAAGAGATGGAGGACGAGGCGGCAGGGGAGGCCGGTTCCGACGGAAGGTCCATCTGGGATGAGGTGCAGGAAGCCATCGACGCCGATCACCAGGCAAAGGCGCATGTGGAGAAACGCGGACGCAGTACAGTCGGCTTTGTGGATGCTGCCGTGACGGGCAGCAGCGGGCTGGCTTTCGGCGGCAGGGAAGAAATGCGCGAGATCATGGCGGAGAACGAGCCGCAGCCTTCGATCTGGGATGAGGTGGACGCCGCACGCGAGGCGGAAGAAGCTGCTTTAGCGGCGGAAGAAAATACGGAAGAAGCTGTGGTACCTGCCGAAGAGGAACAGGATTATTCCGAACCCGGCTTGCTTGAAAAGACGCCGGAGGAAGTGTGGGAGACCGGAACGGTAACGGAAGAAGAGGCACATGCGATCATTGAGGCGCAGACCGAAGCCGGGGAGGAAGCTTTGGAGCAGCCCGAAGCGGAGGCAGTGCCGGAAGCCGCGGAAGAAGGCGAAACGGAGCCTGCACCGGAGGAGGTTTCGGAATATACGGAAGAAGCAGGAGAGGAAAACGAGTGGTCCGAAGAAGGCTATCCGGAGGAAGGTGAATACTGGCCGGAGGAGGAAGCTCCCTATGAAGAGACCGGGGAGGAAGACGGTGAGCTGGATCAGATCAGCGGTGCGCTGGAGGCTGATGCCGACCGCGTAGGTTCCGAGACCGTCGAGGAGATGAACGACGACTATGTACCCGAAGAGGAAAATGAGCTGACGACGGATGAACAGAAGCTCTTTTCCGATTTCCTCTATTCCAAGAAGATGCGGGCCCAGCTTCTGGCAGCCATCGATCAGATATCCCTTGCGCCGTATGTGGGCAATGCGATCATAACGGGCGATAATGAGGAAGCGATACTGGATCTCGGCAAGGCGCTGATCAAAGAGATCCAGATGATCGATAACAATTTTGTATCTTCACGCGTAGCCAAGATCAGCGGTACCAAGATGAACCGCAGGGATATCCCGACGATGTTCAACCAGCTGGCGGGCGGCGCCCTGCTCGTGGAACGCGCCTCCGACATCACGAAAGAAACGCTGGAGACCATGGCACATACGCTGGACGGTATGACGGAGGGCATTTTCGTGATCCTGATGGACAGCCGCCGCGATATGGACCGAATGATCGAGGAGTATGAACTGATCACGGGATATTTCAATGCGCGTATCGATATCGCGCCGATGAACAATAACGCGCTGGTGGATTATGCAAAAAAATATGCCTATTCCATGGAGTACAAGATCGATGAGGAACGTGGCGTGCTGGCTCTGCACCAGTGTATCGCGGAACGGCAGATCGGGGAACACAATGTGACCCCGCGTGAGATCGAAGAGATCGTCGACGAGGCGATCGAGTATTCAAGAAAGCCGCATCTGTCGACTTTCTTCCAGTTACTTGCAGGGAAACGTTACGATTACGAGGATATGATCGTACTCCGGGAAAAGGATTTCCTGCATAAAAGAAGGAAATAAGCTCTTATTCCGGCATGGGCGGGAGTGCACGTGTGAAAGCCGTCATCTCGCGGCCGGCCAGCCGGAAAAGCTCGCGAAGCGCGTCATATTCGTCCTGCCCGTAAGCACTGAGACTGCGCAGACTGTCCTTGGCGATATAGCTCAGTCCGGAGCGGGCTACCGTGATGACCGGCGGGTTCGCACTGGATAATACCAGCGGACTGTACTGCTTCGAAATGGAAAGTCCCGGGATCGTGATGGGCGGAGCAGAGCCGAGCTTTGCGATCGCCGCGTCGGTCGCGGAAGGACTTGCGACAAAGCCTACAGGTCTTGCAGGCTCGGATATATGGCTCTGTATGGGAGCTGCAGGTGCCGGGGTGATCTCCCGTGCGGTACCTGCAGTTTTTGTTTCTGCCGGTTCCGCCAGCTCCCACTCATAATCATCCAGTGTAGTATCATGTTTATAGGGTACATCGGCTTCGGCAGCCGGTGCCGGAACGGGAGCCGGTACAGGGATCGCCGGTGCTGCGGGACTTGCAGCGGGGATCGCTGCTGCAGGTATGGCAGGCATCGGAGCTGCTGCATATGCGGGTGCCGGCGGGGGCGTCAGCGCGGGTGCTGCGGGGATCGGAGCTGCTGCAGCTGCAGGAGCCGCCAGAGGCGTAGCAATAAAAGACGGAGCCTGCGTCGGAGCCTGTGCCGGGATGACCGGGTGATCCACAAAATCCAGTCCCGTGGGAGCCGCGTTTACCGGCTGCGCCGAGAAAACAGGAGCAGCGGGCGTATGATCGGGAACCGCAGAAAAGGGCGTATTTCCAGGGATCGCGGGAGCGGGGGCAGGCGGAAGCTCCTGAGCCGCAGCACGTTCTTTCAGGAAGTCAAGCTCCGGGAGCTCCTCCGCTGCGGGCGGAGTCGCGGGGGTAAGCGGGGTATATACATTTTTGTTTCCGAAAAGTGCCATAGCTGCCTCTCCTTTGCAATCGTAGATTTTACCGGGGACGAGCCGGTAATGCTATTCTTCTCCGGCGGAAGCCGGATTTTTATTTGCTGCCTGCGAAGCCAGGGTCAGTCGTCTGATGATCTCGCCGGAGATCCTCTGCTTGTGGAACATGATCTCTTCCGAGTATTCCTCATGACTGAATTTGGTCGCAAAGTTGTAGAGCATGTCGCATATATGATAGGCGCGCTCCAGATGATCCAGCCGCTGGTCGGGATGGAGCAGGCGGCCGTGCAGGATATCCGGGATCATGGTATCGCCGTCATGTTCGGCCCATACCAGATCCAGCCACAGTTCCTGCAGATCGCGGTTGCGCTCATCAAAAGGAATGGTGATCGCCTTGTAAAGGAAGTATTTTTCATCTTCCAGTTCCTTGAGCAGTTCGCAGAGGGCGATCTCGCGTTCGATATCCGCTTTACGGTAGCCGGCGTTGACGGTAACGTCCTTCCAGCGGTGAAGGATGTCGATCATGGGAGCGTCAATGTCGATGATGGTCTCGGGGAACTGTATCGTTGCATAGTCAAGCTCCGGCATTTCCGCAGCCAGGCCTTCACGGATCAGTTCCTTGTCTTCCGGGGCGTTGACGAGTCCGCGGTCGTAGATACCGAAGCGGCCTGCTCGGCCCGCGATCTGTTTGATCTCGGCCGGCTCCAGTTTACGGAGTTTATGACCGTCGAATTTCTCCGTACGCAGAAAGATGATACGCTTGATCGGAAGGTTGAGTCCGAGGCCGATGGCGTCGGTGGAGACCAGCAGCTCGGTCTCACCGTTGGTAAATTTCTCAGCTTCCCGGTGACGCACGTCGTAGGGAAGATTGCCGTAGATGATGCTGCAGCTGTGCCCCAGATCCTGCAGCTCTGCAGCCGTTGCATGTACATCGCGCCGGGAAAAAACGATCAGGGCATCGTGCGGTTCCACATCCTGCGGAAAACGGAAACGCCGTTCATCCATGAGCAGGGGGGTGTTTCGTTCGTGGGCGATGAGCTCGTAATCGTCTCCGCAGTCTCCGATCATGCGGCAGAGTATGGGAACGGCTTCGTCGGCGCAGCAGAGATGGATCTCGGCGGCTTTTACTCCGAGGATCACCCTGGTCCAGGAGCCGCCGCGGAACGGATCCGCCACCAGCTGCGCTTCGTCCACCACGACGATATCGTATTCTTCATTCAGGTTCACCATTTCCACCGTGGAAGAAGTGACGGTATATTCCGGCATGTCAATGTATTCCTCGCCGGTACGCAGGCGGCAGAAAACGCCTGCTTTGTTCAGACGGTCAAAGATCTCGTATGCAAGAAGCCTGAGAGGCCCGGCGTAGACGCCGTTTTTTGCTTCTTTCAGCCGCAGCACCGAACCGTAGGTCTTTCCGGAATTGGTGGGGCCATGATGTATGATGAAATGCCTGTGGATCTGCCGGGCTTCCGGATAAAGATCCACATAGGAATCGGGTATGCGCTCCAGAAGGATACGACGGAGACGCAGGCCGCTTTCTTCCCGCCCGGAAATGAGCTGGAAGAGATTGTGGTTCGGATTGTATTTTAAAAGCGAATAGATCCGCTCCAGAGTAAAGTGACGCTCCAGGGCACGGTTGATCTGTCTTTCCACATGCAGTCCGCAGCGCGAGAGAAAAGACTTCACACGCAGGGAACAGGCGTGATATTTGGCGCAGTCCATCGCCAGGGCAAGCTGTTCGTCCTTTTCGGAAAAACGCTTAAGGAAGAGCTGGAGATAGCTGCTCTCGCCACACCAGGAACAGACACGGGCTTCCGTGAAATACTGACGGTCCGAGACCATACGGACAAACTCATCAAAATTCTGCTCGCTGATGTTGCGCCGTTTTCCGCCGCTTTTGATCGGAGGAAGACTTACGGTATCCTTGGCCAGCCGCTTCGTAACGGTACTGATCACCTTTTTGGTCAGCTGGTCCTGCGTATACTGGGCCGCGCGTTTGCTGCCATCCTGTTTCAGGTGGACGTCCAGCATGCGCAGTACGATATTCGCATAGCTTTCATGACGGCCGGGGCGCGGCAGAAAACCCGCCACCAGACGGTATTCTTCCGCGATCCAGGGTATTGAAAAGGGATCCTCCGAGCACAGGTCCTCGTAACGTTTCGAGCGGTGTCTGCGCTCCATGCTCTGCTTCCGTATCGTGATGAATTGCGACTGTGTTTTATCCATAGCGCTATCATTATATCATAAGAACAGCGATCTCAAAAGGGAATATTTACGGCGCTTTCGTCAGCTCTTCGCCGGATACCGGTCTTCTGCATGCAGATACAGTCCGTGGCGCCCGATCCCGTCGCTAAGCCGCTCTGTGGATAATTGACCCCCGCGACAGGTTTATGGTATACTTTTCATCAGTGCATCCGCCCGGCAGCCGGACGGATGTGAATGCAAATAATATCTTTTTATCTGACCCGGGGGTTTTTATGTACGATAAGATTTACAGGATCCATATGGGAAAAGCGCCGCTGGCACTCGATCTTTCCGACGGGAGCGAGCGCGGCGAATATGTGAGTCAGGATTATATCCTGCACAGTCTCGGGCGGCCCCACCGCAACATCAATCTGATGTATACCTATTATCCAAAGGATAAGGACTGGCCCGCGCGCATGTCGGAGAAATTCAAAGGCAAGGAGATCGATTCGGTCTGGGATTATCCTTATGACGACTATTTCCCTTTTGATATCGAAAAAGGCGATGCCTTCGAGTGCATGAAGGATGTGCGGCGCCACGGGCAGGACGTGACGCTCACGCTGACGGCGGACTGCTCACTGGAGGATGAGGAGCTGCGGAAGATAGCGCGGCTGCTGCGTCCTTACGGGCGTATGCGTCTGCGCATCAATCATGAGTGCATGGGAGGCTGGTTTACCCACAACAAACGTTTTTCCTACCGGGAGGTGGGGGATTTTCACGCACGTTTTTCACGTATCATCCATGAGGAAGCGCCGAACGTAAAGACCATTTTCTGCGCCGGTTTTGCGACGGAGGACGGAGGCCCCGTGGATAAGGAGGAAGAACTGCTGGCCGGCTATAAGGAAGCCGATATCTGGAGCGCGGACCGCTATATCGCGCTGCATTACGGCTGGCCGCTGGATACCGCGGAAAAGGGAAAGGAAGACCACAGCTTTAATTACCAGAGCGTGACGAAGACCTGGGAGCATTTTCTTTATACTTACCGGCGGCTTAAAGAGATCACCGGGCAGGATAAGCCGGTGGTGATGAGCGAGTTTAACGCCGACGGCGACGTGGTGGGCGCGCTGCATCAGGGCTCTGCGGTGAAACGCTTCATCGACCGCATCCGTGATGAAAAGGCCGCCTGGTTTGACGGCGTGACCATGTATATGTTCCGCGACCGCGGGCGTCTCGGACTTGAGGTCGAAGATCCCAACAATCCTGAGGTGGGGATACCCCAGCCGATGCTTAAGGAGTACCGCGAGCTTCTTGCGGATCCATATTACAATCCGGAGATGAAGGAAGGCGGGGAGGTACAGCTGCCCTTTACCTTCCGCTGGGGCGGTGCGGAGGATGCTGACGGTCTGGCGGTCCCGATCCGTTTTGAGCATAATCCGGAATTCTGCGAACTTACTTTTGATGAAGATATCGCATTGATGATGGAACTGAACGGACGCTGGTTCTACAAGGCGCCGGCGACCCGTTTCGTGGATCTGATGGAAGCATTTTTCGATAAGCCCGTAGCGGACGGGACAGAGCTTACGCTGAAGCTTTTTGCCACGCCGGGCGAGGGTGTGAATACGGATGACGGAAATGCGGACTGGATGGAAAATTACAGGGTGACCATGCAGCATCTGCCGGAGCTTCGTGTACGTTACGAGCCGGCAGGCGTTGTGGAAGATTAAAATACGGAGGATGACAGTATGAATATTCTTGTGATCAATTGCGGCAGTTCATCGCTGAAGTACCAGCTGATCGATTCTGCCAGTGAAAAACTCCTGGCAAAGGGGCTGGCGGAGAGGATCGGTATCGAAGGCAGTGTGCTGACCCACAGTGCGGAAGGAAAGGAAAAACTGGTACGTCAGGAGCCGATGAAGGATCATTCCGTTGCGGTTAAGATGGTGATCGAGGCCCTTACGGATAAGGAATACGGCGTGATCAATTCCCTTTCCGAGATCGGTGCCGTAGGACACCGTGTGGTTCACGGCGGTGAGAAGTTTGACCGGGCAGTGAAGATCGATGATTCCGTGATCGCGGACATCGAAGCACTGAGTTCCCTGGCGCCGCTTCACAATCCGGCCAACCTGATCGGGATCCGCGCCTGTGCGGAAAACATGCCCGGCGTGCCGCAGGTGGCGGTCTTTGACACGGCTTTCCACCAGACCATGCCGAAGAAGGCATATATGTATGGTCTGCCTTATGAATATTATGAGAAATACCGCCTGCGCCGCTACGGCTTCCACGGCACGAGCCATGATTATGTTTCGAAGCGTGCGGCCGAGATCCTCGGGAAGGACCGGAAGGATCTGAAGATCATCGTCTGCCACCTGGGCAACGGTGCCAGCATTTCCGCCGTGGATCACGGACGCTGTGTGGATACTTCCATGGGACTGACGCCGCTGGAAGGCCTGATCATGGGCACGCGGAGCGGTGACATGGATCCCGCGATCTTTTCCTTTATCTGTGAAAAGGAAGGCCTCACACCCGAGCAGATGAACCAGGTACTGAACAAAAAGAGCGGTGTACTGGGCCTTTCCGGCGGACTTTCCAGCGATTTCCGCGATCTGTGCGATGCGGCGGACAACGGTAACGAGCTGGCGCAGATGACGCTGGATACTTACGCCTATCATGTGGCGAAGTATATCGGAGGCTACGCGATGGCCATGCAGGGCGTGGATGTGATCGCCTTTACCGCAGGCATCGGCGAGAACAGCTACGGCGTGCGCAGCCGTGTCTGCCCGTATCTGGCATGGCTGGGAGCAGAAGTGGAGGATGAAAAGCTGAAGATCCGCGGCGAAGAGATGATCGTGAGCAAGCCCGGAAGCCGCCTCACAGTGATGATCGTTCCCACGAATGAGGAACTGATGATCGCACGCCAGACCATGGAAGTACTGGGATAAGGATCATTTACATAAGACTTTAGATCAAAAAAATATTTTCGGATGAAAAGCCCTGTTAACGCAGGGCTTTTTTCATTATATTCCCGGTTACATTTTGATTATGCTAAAAAAGATAGTTGACAGACAACAGCTATCTGTGCTATCATGCGTATCAAAGTCAAGGCGGATTCATCCGCGACGATCTGTTGATCCTCCGGAACCATTGGTTTTGGGGACAGTTCGATCAGCAGGATTCCTGAACACTTTGTGTATCGCTTCGAAAGGGCTTTATTTGTGCATCTATTTTTTGGAGGAAGACGGATGGTTGTTGGATTGATCGTGTGTCTGCTCGTGCTGACGGTAACGGCGGACCTGATGACGGACAGGATACCGAACGCTTTGACTTTGACAGGACTGGTGGCCGGCCTGTGGCATGCTTACGTTCGGGCCGGCCCATCGGGACTTGTTTCCGCCATGATGGCTGCGGCTCTGATGTTTCTGCTTGGGCTGCTGCTCTTCTTCTTAAAAGCACTGAGGGGCGGAGATGGAAAGCTTATGACGGCGCTGGCTCCGATGCTGGGACTGAGCCTGAGCGGAAAGGTGCTTCTGCTGGCGATGGTTCTCACAGCCGCATGGGGCATCCCCCGGCTGATAAAGGAAAAAAAGAGCGTCAGCGTTCATTTCAGCGTACCGGTCATGATGGCGACGCTGATGTTCATGATCTGAAGAAACGGGACGGCAGGGCAAACTGCCGGGATCGTATCCGGCGGAGAGAGCTTGTAAGCATAAATACGATGAAGCAGATGGGAGAAAGATGATGAGAAGAAATATCCTTGCTTTGTGCGACACGGATGAAGCATATATCTACAGACTGCGGGAACTCTTATTGAGCCGCGGCTCCTTTCCTCTGACGGTCAGCTGTTTTACGGAGGAAAAAGCTTTTCTTGAAAAACTGAAAAAGACGGAACCCGCCCTGATCCTTGCGGGAGAAAGCTTTTACCGGCTGGCGGAGACCCTGCCGGATCATCCGCCCCTGCTGCTCCTGAAGGAGACGGCCGGGGAAAGTACGGGAAAAGACCATATCTGGAAATACCAGTCCGGAGAAAAGATCCGCCGTCAGCTCATGGAACACTGCGCGGCGGAGACCACTCCGGCTCCGGGAAAAGGGGGGAGCAAAAAGACCGAGCTGGTCGCGGTATTCTCTCCGGTCTGCCGTTCGATCCAGACCAGCTTTTCCCTGCTGATGGGGCAGTTCCTTGCAAAAAACGGCAGCGTTCTTTATCTGAATTTTGAGCCTTTTTCGGGACTGTCACAGCTTTTGAAAAATCCGGGGGACAGGGATCTGACGGATCTTATCTATTATATGGAAGGGGGAAAGGAACGGCTGGTCTATAAGCTGGAGAGCATGGTGAGCAATGTGAACGGTCTGGATTATATCTCGCCCGCTTTCTCCTTTGTGGATCTGGGTGAGGTGCAGGAGGAGTCCTGGCTGATGCTGATCCGGACGCTGAAGGAAATGGGAAGCTACGACCATGTGATCCTGGATCTGTCCGAAATGGTACACGGACTGCTGAACGTGCTGAGGGAATGTGACCGGATCTATACTCTGGCGGACCGGGAAGGTCTGGAGCTGGCTCGCATGGAGCAGTATGAGGAACTCATGCGCAGCCTGGATTACGGCGACATCCTGGAAAGGGCGAAACGCTGCGAGATCCCGCGCTTTAAGAAGCTGCCTTCCGGGCTGGAAGAGCTGCCTTATAGCGATCTGGCTGCTTTTGTAAGGAAGGTGATGGAAACATGACGGACGTGCGAAATCTGCTGAAGGAAAGGATCATGGAACGGATCCCGATGGAGCGGGAACTGAGCGATGAGGAAGTGCGTGAGATCATCGACAGCACCATCATGGAAAGCGGGAGAGAGCTGAAGCTGAGCCTTCCCGAGAAACAGAAACTTTCCCGTGAGCTTTTTTATACCATACGCCGTCTGGATATCCTGCAGGAACTGACGGACGACCCGAAGGTGACCGAGATCATGATCAACGGAAAGGATCATATCTTTGTTGAAAGGGAAGGGCGTCTGTACCGCTGGGAAAAATGTTTTTCTTCCAATGAAAAGCTGGAGGATGTGATACAGCAGATCGTGGCCCGCTGCAACCGCAGCGTGAACGAGGCTTCCCCCATTGTGGATGCCCGTCTCGAAAACGGCTCCCGTGTTAATGTCGTGCTGGCGCCGGTAGCTTTAAACGGCCCGATCGTGACGATAAGGCGTTTTCCGGAGAAACCGATACGGATGGAGGACCTGAAGCGCTTCGGCGCCATCAATGACGAGCTCATCGCCTTTCTCCGGCAGCTGGTGATCGCCGGCTACAATATCTTCATCTCGGGCGGTACCGGTTCCGGAAAAACGACCTTTCTGAATGCGCTTTCCAACTTTATCCCGAAGGACGAACGCATCATTACGATCGAAGACAGCGCCGAGCTGCAGATCATGGGAGTTCCGAACCTGGTACGTCTGGAGACACGGAATGCCAATGTGGAAGGCTGTAAGGAGATCACGATGCGGGATCTGATCAAATCCTCACTCCGTATGCGCCCGGACCGCATCGTGGTCGGGGAAGTGCGCGGTCCGGAGGCGCTGGATATGATACAGGCTATGAATACGGGACATGACGGCAGTCTTTCCACCGGTCATGCAAACAGCGCGGAGGATATGCTCTCGCGGCTGGAGACCATGATACTGATGGGAATGGATCTGCCGCTGACAGCGATCCGGGGGCAGCTGGCCGGCGGGATCGATATCATCGTACATCTCGGGCGTCTCAGGGACAAGAGCAGGAAGGTGCTGCAGGTAGTGGAGATCCTGGGATACGAGGCCGGGGAGATCCGTACACAGGTTCTTTATGAGTTTGCAGAGGAGGGCGAGGATGAAAAAGGGCATATCGTTGGAACACTTAAAAAAAGAAACGCTCTGGAGCACGGGGAAAAACTCGCTGCCGCAGGATTATGACACGATACGTTTAAGCTTTGCGGAGTGGATCTGCGCGCTGGTCAAAGGCGCTGCACTGCTGGCGCTGGCGGCCTATGTGTTCTACCGTTCCGCTCTGGCCTTTATCCTCTGCAGTCCGGCGCTGCTGCTGTATCTGAAAAGGGAAAGAAAAAAGCGGGCGGAGCATCATAAGGAAGAGCTCGTGATACAGTTCCGGGAGATGATGCATGCGCTGATCGCGGGTCTTCAGGCCGGTTATTCCATTGAGAATGCCTTTCTGCATGCTACAGAGGATATGCGGCTTTTATTCGGGAAGAACGCGCTGATCACGAGGGAGCTGATGCACATCAACCGGGAACTGAGGAATAATGTGAATCTGGAGGATGTACTGGAAAACTGGGCCGGGCGTGCGAAGGTGCCGGACATCCGGGATTTTGCGGAAGTGTTCCGCATCGCAAAGCGCAGCGGAGGCGACCTGCCGGGGATCCTGCATAATACCGCGGAACTCATCTCGGACCGGATCGAAGTGCAGCGTGAGATCGGCACGCAGATCGCTGCAAAAAAGATGGAGCAGGGGATCATGGACCTGGTCCCCTTCGGCATCATCCTTTATATCGATGCGACATCCCCGGGTTTTTTTGACAGCCTGTACGGAAATCCCTTCGGGATCATACTGATGTCGGTTCTTCTGGGAGTGTATCTGGCGGCTTATCTGCTGGCGGAGAAGATATTGAAGATCGCATATTAGTATAACGGCCGCAAAATATCCGGATCAGGCGATGAAGGATTACCCGGGAGTGCGTATCCGAAAACGCAGGCACAGTGGCCTGTGCCGGGGCTTTCGGATGCATGCGACCGGGATAAGAAGGCATTTGATCCAGGTATCTAAGGATCGGTGTATGGATCTTCAGAGAAATGATCGGAGGAGGACAGGAATGGAATATCTGGTTTATGGGATATTTGGGATCATACTGCTGCTGGCTCTCGCGGCACGAAAGGAGAAGGTTCCGGAGGAATGCCGGGCCTCAAAAGCAACAGCGCCTTTTTTCAGGATCGGTGCATTGCTGGAGAGAAAGCTCCGGAACGGGCCGGAAGGGCTGAAAATACGCATTTTCCGAAAAAATGAGGAAAAGCTGCGTATCCTGGAGCCGGCCGGGGACATCGGAAAAAGTTCACGGATCCGCTTTGTGAGCACTGTCGGGCTGACGCTGCTCTTCCTGACTGTAGGACTGGTCTTTGCACTGATCATAGGAAAACAGGAAGAAGAGGAGACAGTCTTTAATCCGGACGGAACGTTGCCGCGGCGCGAATACGGAGAAGGAAACTATCATGTGGAGCTGGATGCGAGGACCGGGGAGGAAAGCCGGAGCGTGGAGCTGATCGTGGAGCAGCGGGCCTATACGGAAGAGGAACTGAAAGCAATGCTTCCCGCCTATCATGAGGCATTGGAAAAGGCGGTACTCGCGGAGAATACGGATGCGGATTCCGTATGCAGAGATATCGATCCGGTGGAGGAACTGCCGCCCTATCCATTCACCATCGAATGGGAGATCAGTGACCGCAGCGTTCTCGGAGGAAACGGGAAGATCCGGGAGCCTTCCGGGGAGGGCAGTCTGGTCACTCTTACCGCACATTCGAAATATGGGGAGTTTGAGGAACTCTACAGTTTTTCCCTGCGTGTCTGCCCGCGGATCGAGGAAGGGGATCCTGTGGAAAAGCGTCTGTACGAGGCTTTGCTCAGCGCAGCGGAAGAAAGCCGTACCGAAAGCTCACTCACCCTGCCCGGGGAAGTGGACGGGATCGCAGTGGTCTGGGAAGAACGGAAAGCGGGTAATATGGCGATCCTGATCATCCTTGTGCTGGCGGCAGCCGGAGCGATCCTTTGGGGACGCGGCAATGAACTGGAAAAAAAGCTGAAGGAACGGGATCTGCAGCTGTCCATGGATTACCCGGACATGATCAGCAGGCTTTCCCTCTATATCGGGGCAGGAATGAGCACGCGCAGCGCCTGGAAGAAGATAACGGAAGAATATGAAAAGAAGGACCTTAAGCGTTATGTATACGAAGAAATGCTCCTGGCCCGGAGGGAAATGGAGAGCGGCGTGAGCGAACTGACAGCGTACCGGCATTTTGCAAAACGCTGCCGTCTGCAGAAGTATGTCAAGCTGGTATCTCTGCTGGAACAGAATACAAAGCTTGGGGCAGCAGGTTTTCTTGGAAGTCTCAGGGCGGAATGCAGGGAAGCTTTGCAGGAGCGCAGGACGACGGCCCGGCGTCTCGGAGAGAAGGCAGGGACAAAGCTCCTGCTGCCCATGCTCATGATGCTGGCTATCGTCATGGTGGTGATCATTGTCCCGGCTTTTGTGTCCGTATAGGGTGGGAGCCGGAAAAAATACAGCGGGGAAAGGAGGAAGGGATCATGGCATTTTGGAAAGGGATGAAAGCATATGCAAAAGATGACGCCGGCATGGGTACGGTGGAGATCATTCTGATCATCGTGGTGCTCGTCGGTCTGGTGCTGATCTTCAAGAAACAGATCACGACCATCGTCAATGAACTGTTCGACAGTATTACCACAAAATCCGCCGATGTGGCGAGGTAAGTCCTTTTGGGGACAGTGTGAAGGGACAAAGAAGTGTAATGAAAGGAGTCCGTGCAGATGAAAGGAAAAGACAGAGGAGCCGTGAGCGTATATCTGGCATTGATGATGGCGGTAATGATCCCGCTGATCCTGACAATGATGGAGGCCGCCCGCGTAAATGCGATCAAGCTGAGGATGGAGTGCGCGGCCGATCTGTCTATGGACTCCGTTCTGGCGGAGTATAACCGTGCCCTGATGGACCGTTATGACTTATTGTTCATCGATACGGCCTATGACGGAGGGAACGGGTCCGTTGATAAACTGACCGAGCATCTGGAGAAGTATCTGGAATACAATATCCGGCCTTCAAAGGGGAATATCTTTGCCGGAAAGGATCTGACCGGACTTAAACTGGAATCGGCGGAACTGGTCCGCGTCTCCAGAGCAACGGACTGCGGCGGAGAAGTATTCCGTTATATGGCGCTGAGTTACATGCTGGAAAAGTACGGTCTGTCCTATGTGGAGGGCATTAAGGACATGGTGGAGAGTTCGTCTTCCGAGGAGCTGTTTTCCACCGACGTGAGTGAGGAACTGAATAATGCCCAGGGGGCGGTTGATGCTTTTCCTGTGCCGGAACCTCCCGAAGAACAGGAGGAGGGGACGGAATGGGAAGAACCGCCCTCAAAGGACGATCCGGCAGGTGCCGTGAGATCCGCTGCGGGCAAGGGCTTTCTGGTTGGACAGGCTGTGAAGGATGAGATCTCCGGCGCGGCCGTGGATACGGGAGTCTATGCGTCCCATCGTTCCCTGGTAAAAGGAGACGGTATGCCGGAGGACTGGGAAGACAGGAATTCCATTCTCGAGTATCTGCTGTTTAACGAGTATATCATGGAAAAATGCGCGAATTACTGCGAACCGAAGGAAGGCTGCCGGCTGCAGTACCAGACGGAATACGTACTCTGCGGGAATAACAGTGATAAGGACAATCTGGAGGGAACGGCATTTAAGCTGATGCTGATCCGCGGAGGTTCCAACTTTATCTATTTCTTTTCCGATGAGGAACTGAAATCGGAAGCAAAAACCCTTGCTACGGCGCTTTCTTTCGTATGTTTCTGTCCGCAGGCAGCGCAGGTCTTTGAGCTTCTGATCGATATCGCGTGGATCTACGCAGAGACGATCAATGATCTGAAGATCCTCTTTAAAGGAGGGAAGGTTCCGGTATTTAAGTCAAAACAGGACTGGAAGCTGTCACTTACCAATGCTCTGGGGATGGGTTCGGATGACGAAGGAGAAGGTAACGGTCAGGATTACGGGGATTATCTGCGGATATTTCTCTTTCTTACACCGATAGAAGACCGCACTGCACGCTGTATGGATATTGTGGAAATGGATGTGCGTGAGGCAGGCTATGAGGATTTCCGGCTGGACAACTGTGTGGCCGGTGCAACGGTACAGCTGGTTTTTCGCAGCAGATACGGCTACAGCTTCCTGATGGAAAGGAGATTCCGTTATGCATAGGAAAATCCGGGGCAGCCTTACGCTGGAAGCCGCGCTGGCACTGCCTTTCTTTCTTTTCTTTTTCCTTGCGCTATTAAGCAGCATCGAAATGCTTCAACACAATATGAAGGCCGACCATGAGATCACAAGGAGCGTAAAGAAGCTAGCGGTATATGCGGCCGTGACCGGACCGGATATCATACAGCTTTCAAAAACCGAAAACTACGAACCCCACGGGAATGTTTTCGGGATCCCGGCACAGCGCCTTCTGAGCAGGGGCTACGCCCATGCCTGGAACGGATATAAAAAGGGGACGGGCAGCGGGGGAAGCGGAAAAGAAGGGGAGAGGATGGTATACATTACCGAGACGGGGACCGTATATCATCTGAGCAGGAGCTGCACGCATCTGGATCTGAAGATTTATCCCATCGACAGTTCGGCTGTGGGAGATGCAAGAAATGCCGGGGGTGGGAAGTACAGACGCTGTGAGATCTGCGGCGGCGGAAGCGGTCTGGTCTATATCACGGCGGAAGGAGACCGCTACCATGCTTCTTTGGGATGCAGCGGACTGAAGAGGACGATCTATGAGGTGCCGATCTCACAGGTGGGAGGACGGAGAGCCTGCAGCCGCTGCGGAGGGAGTCTTTGATGAGAGAATACTTTACTTTTGCGATGCTGTTTTGCGGCAGTGTGATGGATATACGGAAAAAGGAACTGCCACGCGTTTTTCTGCTGGTCTGCGCTCTGATCTGCGCGCTGCTCGTGCTTCCGGGAAAGTCGGAATGGTCAGAGCTGCTGTTCGGACTGCTTCCGGGCCTTGTCATGTGGATCGCGGGAAAACTGAGCGGCTGCATCGGCGCAGCGGATGCGGTGCTGGTGCTGTGTCTGGGAGCGATGTACGGACTTTCCGGCAGCGGGGAACAGCTGATGTACGCTTTGCTGCTTGCTGCGGTCGCAGCCATCCTGCTGATCAGTCTGAAACATGCAAAGAAAGAGACGACCCTGCCTTTTGTACCGTTTCTTTTTGCCGGTTTTCTGTTTTTCTGTCTGCGGGGATACTTTAACGGAGGAACGGGCGGATGAAGAAAAAAGAAAAACGGAAAAAAGCGCCGGAACAGGGCGGGACAGGGACGGGAAAAGTCAGCGCGTCCGGGGGACTCCCGGCCATGATGACGCTGGAAGCTGTGGTGATCCTGCCGTTCTGTCTTATCGTATCGATCGCGATCATCTGGATCGGGATGCTTCTTTACAACCGTACGGCCGTAGATTACGCGCTGTCGGTCGCGGTGATACAGGGAGGGCGTCAGGCGGAAAAGGAGAATGACGAGATCGTGAGCCTGGTGCAGAAGAAAGCGGAAGAACTTCTGCAGGGACGTCTGGTATTGATGGACGCGCCTTCGCTTACGGTATCGGTGGATATGTTTGAGGTAAAAGCGGAGCTGCATGGGCGGATGAAAGCGCCTCCGCTTCCGCTGATCGGAAACATGAGTATCACGGCGGACTGGAGCGTGGAGTCGGAAAAGACGAGTCCGAGACTGAAGGAATCCATGATCGTGCGTACACTGAAATGAAGCATGGGAAGAGGACGGGGCTGGGAAAAAGGAGGAGAAAGATGGAAGGTCTGGAGTACAGAAAAAACATGAAACATAATTATCTGGCAGCAAAGCGGCCGGAGCAGGCGGATTACCAGCTGGAGATGCTTTTGGAAAATGAGATCCCGGGACTGCTTAGGGCGGAATCCAGGTGGGATGAAGGCAGGGAGGAGATCTATTATGAGATCAGTTCCCTGCAGCCTTTAAGCCGTGTTTACGAACACCGGGAGATACGGCAGGAGGAGGCAAAAAGTCTCCTGAGAGGCGTGCTTTCGGCATATGATTCTCTGGGTGAATATATGCTGACGGAGGACGGTCTGGTCCTGGAGGCGGACCTTCTGTACGTCGATCCCGAAAGTTTAAGCTGCCGGCTGCTGTTTCTTCCCTGGCGGCCGCAGCCGTTCAGGACGCAGCTTCTGGAGCTTGCGGAATATCTGATGGAGCATGCAGAGCAGGGAGATGCGGAAGCGGCCATGTGGAGCTACCGCCTGTACCGGCGCCTGAGAAATGAAAACTTTGTTCTGAGCGAGCTGCGGGAGCTGCTGGAAGAAGAGAGACCGGCGGCAGAGACACGAGATGAACCGGAAAGCCGGCATACAGAGTTTCCCGAGGACAGGGAGGAGTTTTTGAGCAGCCTGTATGAGGAAGAGGAGACGGCCGATACGGAAAAAATGCCCTGGTGGAAACAACTCTTTTCGGGGAGAAAAAAAGCGCTTTTGAAAAAAGAGGGCGGAAAGGAAAAAAGTATCAGGACCGGGAGAAACGGCGGACAGGAGCATGAGAACAGGGCAGAGAGAAGAAGCAGGAAGCCGCAGGCAGGCGTTTCCGACAGAAGCGTTAAGGAGGAGCGGGATCACGGAGAAGAGGCGGAAAGCCGGAAGGAACGGGGAAAGAAGATATTCCGGGACAGGGAGGATGGAGGCTTTTGTGTTGATGAAGCGGAAGCCGCGGAGAACTTTGATATTTCCGCCGCATTTTCGGATCTGGAACCGCTGAAGGAGCAGTCCTCAAAGGAGGATTACGGAAAGACCGTTTTTATCGGGGATGCGGATCTGCCTGCGGAAAACGTGCTCCTGGAAAAGGGAAAAGGAAAGCGCTATCCCATGGAACGCTTTCCCTTTACGATCGGCAAGGTAAAGAACAAGGTGGATCTGCCGCTGAACGACAACTCCGTCTCCCGTATCCACGCCCGCATCCTGATGCAGAACGGGAGGGCTTATCTGCAGGACTGCCATTCCACCAACGGCACCTTTATCAATGGCATACAGCTGGAAGCCGAGGAACAGGTGCTGCTGGAAAAAGAGGACGAGATCCGCATCGGACGGGTACGTTTTTCTTACCTTTAAGGCGCCCGGGGCGTGGGATCGAAAACGGTCCGGCCTTTTCAGTCTCCCAGTCCGTACCGGTCGACATCGGCCTGTGTGATCGTTCTGGCATCAAAGCCTCTGTCTTCCAGGATAATGGTCTTGGAGGAGGGCGTTCTGCCGGTCCTGATCAGCTCGTCGATGACAGGGGCGTGGAATGGTGAGCACTGGACATCGTAGTTCCAATAGCCGGCCAGAAGCTCTCTTAATGCCCATTTATTGCAGTCGAAACTTATGATGATGACTTCACCGTTTATACCGTGGGTGATACCGGCTTCATCCAGCGCTGCCACGGCGCCTTTGGCCATGCCGTCGTTTTCCGCATAGATCACGTTGAAGCTCTGTCCGCCGGAGATCACGCTTTCGACGATCTTTTTTGCCTCCGATTCATCCCAGGTGGCAGTCTGCTGCCGGACGCTGTTCATCCTTCCTGCGGCGAACTGGGCGTCCAGTGCCGCGGTACGTCCGGACTGGGCTTCGGATCCCATGGCGCCCTGGAGATGGATCACATTGTATTCGGGAAGGTTCAGGGATAAGAGCCAGTTCACAGCGGTCTCGCCTTCCTTTTCCATATCGGAGACGATGAGCGCTTCATAGAGGCTCTCATCCACGCTAAGGCTGCGATCGAAGAGATATACTTTTATACCGGATTCCTTTGCTTTCCTAAGGACCTCATCCCAGCCGCCGTCATCGGCAGCGGAGATCAGAAGATAATCCACTCCATCCTTGATGAAAGACAGGGCGGCCTGCTGCTGATCCTCCGCTCTTAAACTGTAACAGGTTTTTGTTTCATAGCCGTTTTTCAGGGAAAATACTTCTTCAAGGTCGCGGACGTTTGCAGCGCGATAGCCGGATTCCGCGGGCGGATTGTTGATGATCCCGACTTTTACGAGATGGTCGGAGTCCTCTCGCCTGTCCTCCGTGGGGGTGGGGCTTGGATCATCCGGCAGGAGTACATGCAGATCCGGGCTTTTTTGGGACGAAGGACTGTTGCCGTTATCATTAGCATAATAGTCCTGTTCCGCGCTTGTACCGCTTTCTCCGCGCCCGCGTCTGCCGCTGTCTGTGGTACTTTCTCCGGAGGAAAAGATGCCGGAGGCAAAGAGACCGCCCACGACCAGAAGCGGCAGCAGTATAGCGGCAGCGATAAGGGTATAAAAGCCGGCGCCGCGTTTTCTCTTTTTGGGGATATCCCCGGAGGGAACAGAGACCGCCGGAGCATAGGGCTGCGCATATACGGGAGCTGCCTCAGCTATGGGGGCTTGCGGTATAGCCTCAAAGGGGACCTGCGGTATGGCCTCCACGGGCGGCTGCGGCTGAAGCCCGTTCTCATATATAGCTGCCACCGGGGCAGAGAAAGCGGATGAAGGATCCGCCGGAGCGCCGGAGGTGTAAGGATCTGCAGGGGTAAAAGCGTTATCCGGAGCGCCGGAGGTGTAAGGATCTGTGGGAGTAAAAGCATTATCCGGGACAGCTGCTGCGTAAGGCACTGCGGGATCTGCAGGAGCCGCCTGCGGACGGTTGGCCATCCCGGCATCCAGCAGGGCCTGTTTGAATGCGGTCATGGACTGATAACGGTCCTGGGACCGGAGCTCAAGAGCCTGGAGCAGCGCTTCCTCCGCGACGGGGCCGATATCGGCTCCCAGTGCGGAAGGCCTGGCCAGATCGTCTTCTTCCAGGCGGTCGATGGAACTGAGAGGCTTCTTGCCGGTGAGGGCAAAATAGAAAGTGGCGGCCAGGGCATAGACGTCGGTAAAGGGACCCTGCCTGCCACGTCTCGTATACTGCTCCTTCGGTGCATAGCCGGGTTTTAGTACTACGTCGAGGCTGCAGCTGCGGTCTCCCAGGCTGTAGCGGGCAGCTCCGAAATCCAGGAGCCGTATATTTCCGTCGGCGGTGATATAGATATTGTCGGGACTGATATCACGGTGAATGATCCCTTTTTCATGGACGGTGTTCAGTGCGTCCATGATCGGAAAGAGGATACGGCAGACTTCATCATAGGGGAGTTTTCCGCCGTGTTCGCTGATATACCGGTCGAAGCTTGTCCCCTCCACATATTCCATCGCAAAATAGGCTGTGCCGTTTTCTTCAAAATACGTGAATATGCGGACGATGTTTTCATTCCCTATGAATTCGGCCAGGGTCCGGGCTTCCTGAAGGAAACATTCCTTACCGTATTCAAAGTTTTCGCCGCGGTCGCCGGAATAAGGGGTGACGCGGCTGTGATCGAGGCGGGTCGCCATGGAATCCGGAAAATACTCCTTTACCGCTACACGCTCTTTTGTTTTATGATCCAGAGCTGCATAGGTGATACCGAAGCCGCCCTCCCCCAGGACACTTTCTATGATAAATTCCCCTGCAAGGATCGTTCCTTCCGGAAGAGCATGAGGATGTTTTTCGTGATCGATGGCCATCTGAGAGACCTCCTTTGAAGTTTAAAGAGTTCTATTCGAAAATATCATTATTTGCGCAAAAAAACAACATTTGAGCAATATGATGAAGGAATATGAACAAAATATGAACGGAGTGTGAAGATTTATAATTTGCATGAGCAAAATTTAGCAATATTTAACAAGATTCTGATATTATTTGAAAAATTGCTTGCATATGTTTTTTCTCTGTGCTACACTTCAAAAAGCAAACGGCATAGGGCCGATTGTGCAAATCATATTTTTATGGGAGGTAATAGCAACATGAAAAAGAGATTGTTGGCATTAAGCATGGCAATGATCATGGCTGTAGGTTCTCTTGCAGGCTGCGGCGACGACAAGCCCGCCGGTGGTGACCCCACTCAGGCTCCGGCAGACAACAAGACCGAGGCAACTCCGACCGAGAAGCCCGTTCTGAATGAGGACGTAGAAGTTGTTGACATCAGCGAAGAGGAAGAGGGCAAGGTTCTCAACATCTATTGCTGGAACGAAGAGTTCAAGAGCCGTCTTGAAGATCATTATCCCGGATACAGCAAGACCGATGCTACTCATGGTAAGATCGGTGATATCGAGGTAGTATGGAACATCACAGCTAACCAGGATAATGCTTATCAGAACAACCTGGATGAGACACTGCTGAAGCAGGCAGATGCAGCTGCTGATGACAAGATCGACCTGTTCCTGGTTGAGGCTGACTATGCTCTGAAGTATGTTGATACCGAGTACACTATGCCTGTGACCGATCTTGGTATCGACCTTAAAGAGCTGAGCACGCAGTACAAGTACACTCAGGACGTTATGACCAGCTCCGACGGAACCCTGAAGGGTGTGTCATGGCAGGGCTGCCCGGGTGTTCTGATCTACAGCCGTGCGATCGCTAAGGAAGTTCTTGGATCCGACGATCCCGCAGATGTTCAGGCAGCTGTTAAGGATTGGGATACCTACAAGGCTACTGCAGCTGATATGAAGAAAGCCGGTTACTTCATGACCGCAACCACTAACGATACTTTCCGTACTTTCTCTAACAACGTTTCCATTCCTTGGGTAAACGCTGATAAGAAGGTTCAGATCGATGACAATATCAAGAAGTGGGTTGATGATACCAAGGAAATGTTTGATGCCGGTGAGATCAAGAGCAGCGCAGATCTTTGGTCGGCAGACTGGAACTCCGGTTTCCAGAGAGACGGTAAGGTATTCTGCTACTTTGGGCCTGCCTGGATGATCAACTTCTCCATGGGTAATGCTCCCGGTTCTGTTGATGAGGATGGAAATCCCAAGCCCGATGACGGAACCATCACCTTTGAAGGTGGCTGGGGCGCAACCGAAGGACCTCAGGGCTTCTTCTGGGGCGGCACCTGGATCTGTGCAGCTACCGGTACCGACAACAAGGCTACTGTTGCTGATATCATGAGAAAGCTTACTGTTGATAAGGACATCATGCTTGACATCGTTGCTAAGGATAGCGACTTCGTTAACAACCAGCCGGCTATGGAAGAGGCTGCAACGAATGACGCATATGCGTTCCCTGTACTTGGTGGACAGAATCCTCTTGCAATGTTTGCAAACGGCGCTAAGAACATCGCTCTTGACAAGATCACCGCTTATGATCAGGGGTGTAACGAAGAGTTCCAGAAAGCTATGAAGGATTACTTCGATGGCAATGCAGATTATGAGACTGCTCTGGAGAACTTCTACGCCAAGATCACTGCAAAGTATCCTGCACTGAGCAAATAAGCAGCATACGACTTAGGCTGTAATTAAGTTGACCAGGACGTGCCTGTCCGATTCGGGCAGGCACGTTTATGTAAAAAAATACGCCGGTATGAATCTATAAGCCTGGAGGGTTGTAGCATGAAAAAAAAGAACAGGTCAGTTGTTTCTTATAATAAGTGGGGTTATATTTTCCTGATTCCTTTTACGGTAACTTTCATTATATTTCAGCTGATACCGTTAGTCAGTACTGTGGTCAACAGTTTCTATATCAACTATCGTGACGGACTTGAGACCGTTGTCAAATTTAATGGTGTACAGAATTATGTCAAGATCTTTACGGAAGATCATGTTTTGAGAAATTTCGGAAATACCATGATCATGTGGATCATGGGCTTTATACCGCAGATCGTGATCTCGCTTCTTTTTGCCGCATGGTTTTCGGATCCCAGCCTGAGGCTCAAGGGGCAGAGGTTTTTTAAGACAGTTATATATTTGCCCAACCTGATTATGGCGGCAGCATTTTCAATGTTATTCTTCACGCTGTTCGCACAGGAGGGTCCTGTCAATAATATTATGGAAAGTATCCAGCGCCTTTTCGGTGTCTTAAAGGAAGGCGAAGCGTACACACCCTACGATTTCATGGCCCACACCGGAAGCGTACGTGGTCTGGTAGCATTGATGAACTGCCTTATGTGGTTTGGTAATACCACGATATTGCTGCTGGCAGGTATGATGGGTATTGATACATCACTCTTTGAGGCGGCAGAAGTGGATGGAGCTACTTCAAACCAGATCTTCTGGAGGATAACTCTTCCTATATTAAGACCGATACTTATATACGTTATGATCACATCCCTGATCGGTGGTCTGCAGATGTTCGATGTTCCTCAGATCCTGACAAACGGCAGCGGCCAGCCGAACAATACGTCCATGACGCTGATCATGCAGCTCAAAGCGCATCTCTACAGCAAGAACTACGGAGTAGGCGGCGCGCTGTCAGTGATACTCTTCTTCATCACCGGTATTCTGAGCCTGATCGTATTTAAGTTCAACGGCAGGACAGATGAGTATGGAAAGGCATAAGGAGGGGGATATCATGGCTAAGAATATTCAGGTTAATATAGTAGAAGAAAAAACAAAAGGGGGCGTAAAGAGCAGACGCCTTGTGGCTTATATCGTATTGGGCATAACCTGCTTTTTCTGCCTGATCTGGTTTTATGTACTGCTGATAAATGCTACCAGATATCATGGTGAGATCAAGAGCGGTTTCTCGGCCCTGCCCAGTTCATACCTGTTCTATAACCTCAAGAACGCTCTGACCGGGACAAAGCCCATACTGCAGGGCATGATCAACAGTGTCATTATTTCGACATGTACCGCAGTGCTCTGCGTATACTTTTCGGCAATGACGGCATATGCGATCCATGCGTATAATTTCAGACTTAAGAAGCTGATCTTCACTTTTATCCTGGCCATCATGATGATACCTACCCAGGTTACGGCTCTTGGTTTCCTGCAGCTGGTCGATAATATGAAACTGAATGACAGCTTTATCCCGCTGATCGTTCCTTCCATTGCATCACCTATAGTATTCTTCTACATCAAGCAGTACATGGAGAGCTCGCTTCCTCATGAACTCCTGGAAGCTGCCCGTATCGACGGAGCGGGTGAGATCAGGATCTATAACACCATAGTCCTTCCGCTTATGGTACCGGCTATGGCAGTACAGGCGATCTTCTCCTTCGTATCAAGCTGGAACAATTACTTCATTCCCGCACTTGTACTGACAAAGGACGACAAGAAGAAGACCCTTCCCATACTGATCGCGGAGCTGCGTAATACCGACTATGCGAACAATGATCTGGGTAAGGTCTATGCGACCATAGCATTTTCCATCTTCCCTGTTATCGTGATCTACCTGATCCTCTCGAAGTATATCGTGGGTGGTCTGGCAGCCGGCTCGGTAAAGGGTTGAATTGGCAGAATGATGATTGTATAATGCATAAAAGAGAGACAGAGTTTTTCTCTGTCTCTTTTTTGAACCTGTTGTACGGATACTTAAAAGGATCATTATATGAACAGCATGTTTTCAACGGACAGAGGAATAGGCAGGGCGCTTACCAAGATCGGGGAGCTGGTCATTCTGAGCATACTCTGGTTTGTAACCTCTCTTCCTATTATAACGATAGGGGTTTCAACCACTGCACTTTATTATTCGACGGTAAAAAGTCTGCGCAGGGAAAGGGGATATTTCGTTAAAGAGTATTTCAGGGCCTGGAAGGAAAACTTTTTGCGATCCTCATTTCTTATGGTGTTCTTTATACTGTGTATCCTGGGTTTGCTGACCGTATTGGTAATGAATGGCTTTACGATCGAGGATGCGCTCACGGACGATATCAAAAGCATCTTTTCGGATAAGCCGGACGGGGCGGTGAGAGTTTTTATCATAGTCGGAGTGGTCTTATTTATTCTCCTTGCGCTGTTTTCGTATGTATTTCCGCTGGTATCACGTCTGGAGCAGAAAGGGGCTTTTCTTCTGCTGCTCGGATTTACCATGATGGTCCGATTTTTCTATTACAGCATAGCAATAGCGGTGATACTGATTGCACTTGCGGGAGCTGTCATTCAGGTTCCGATGGCGATTATGTTTGCTCCCGGTCTATGGGCGCTCCTGTCGTCATTCCTGCTGGAAAAGGCTTTTCGCAAATATGTGCCGGCACCTGAAGCGGATCCGGATGTGGATGCCTGGTGGACGGAGCTGTGAGTCGGTGGAAAATACCATATTTAGTTACAATAAAAAAATTATGGTAAACCGGTCACAACATCTGGTGATTTTTTTTCTGCTTTTCGTGCATAGTGATTCATATAATTCCATTTTTATGGTATGATATCTTCATATTGGCAAATTGGGCTTTTTTGTCATGGAAAAAGCTGTGGCTTGCAGCTTTAACACGATAAAGGAAGGAACCGGATCAATGCGGATAGCGATATGCGACGACAAACAAACGGACGCGAACAAGATCGAATTCGCCCTGATGGATGTAAGTCCCAATCTGGATATTGAATATTTTGATACCGGCAGTATGCTTCTTGATGCTGCCGCGTCTGAGCCACACTTTGATATGGCTTTTCTCGATAGATATCTGAATAAGGAAAACGGTATGGACACCGCACGGAAACTCCGCGAGATCTCGCCCAGGACCGAACTGGTCTTCTGCACCAGCAGTAAAGATCACGCCGTGGATGCATTCCGCATCCGCGCGGTGGATTATCTCTTAAAGCCGTATTCCGAGCTGGACATTGTACGCGCTTTCGCCAGAGCGAAAGTCGCGGGCCGCGAGAACAATGACAGTCAGATCCTTTTAAAGAGCGGGAACGAATTCCTCGTTTTCCGTTCCGAAGATGTGATCAAGATCGAAAGCGAACGGCATTATACCAGGATCGTTACGAAAGATAACGGCGTGAGCCGTATACATATGGGCTTTTCCAATGTACGGGAAAAGTTTCCGGAAGGCTTTTTGAATGTAAAGCGCGGGCTGGCCGTGCGGATGGATTGTATTGAAAGGATCAAAGGGGATACGATCTATATCTCGGACGGCTCCAGCGTTGTGATGAGCCGCGCAAAAAAAGACGAACTTGTGGCGGAATACACAAAGTATATCTCGGGCTGAGGAAAGAGGGGGGGCTTCGGCAGTTTTTGTGTTCCGGAAGAAATTCGTGTAAGTTCGTGTCCTCAACAGTGCATCTGGTGCATAAAGCCGCACAGGCAGGTAATGAAATGGTATGTTAAAAACTGAAATGGAATCAATTATATTGAGTCCGGGAAGGAGCTGTTAATGAACAATCAACTGTATCCCTTTGAGCGTAACCGTTATTATCCGGGAAAGATGCTGACGACAGCGGACTTTCAGGCGGAGCAGGATTACCTCATCAACAAGACGCGTTTTATGAACAGTCTGATGTATGGTGCGGGAATCGTCTGCGGGCTGGGGGTCTTCAGTCTGGATGATCTTTCGATCCTGGTGGAGAGCGGTGTGGCTATCGACGGGACCGGCCGCGAGATCGTGGTGGATTCCTCGGTAGTGCGTAAACTATCCGCTGTTGAAGGCTTTGACAGCCTGAAGGGAGATACGGCGACGCTCTGCGTGCGCTTTAAGGAAGAACCTGTACATACGGTGTATTCCGTGGGCCACGGGGATTCGGATAAAGAATATGAGTACAACCGCATCAGTGAGGGTTATGAGCTGTTCCTCACCGAAAAGAAGGGCCGCGTCAAGGATTATGAGATGCAGACGGAATTCCTTCTGCGGCAGACGGTATTTAAGAGCGAGAATTATCTGGCCGAGGTGATCATCCCCGCTATCGTGAGCAAAGGCAGGAACGTACGTATCGTACTTTCCGTGAAAAAGCTCTCCGATGACGATGTGCGTCTTTCCACCCGCGGTGTGTTGGAGATCCCCGTATTCTCCACGCCCGACGGCGGACAGCTTCTCGAGATCGGAGCAGAGGATCTGCGCCTGAGCCGCGGCGAGATCTGGAGAAAGGATTTCTGGGTAACGGTACAGGATGTGCCTGCAGATGAGACCAATGTGATCCTTAAGAGCGGCTCCATGACGGCTTTTGAAAATGACAGTGCCATCACGGCTGTTCAGAGCTTTACCCAGAAGGTGCGTCTCACAAAGAATTCGCCGCTGGAACTGGTCAATGACGAGATCGGACGTATGAATCTGGAAATGCGCAGCATGGGCGGCGAGAAGAATCTGATCCGTCTGGCGGAGATCAAGATCGCACGGACCGATTCCAGCTATCTGATCGAAGAGATCAAAGAGAGCAGCGCACGCAAGCATATCGCGGCGCCCGCGCAGGAACTGCTGCGCAGCCATTATATCGAATACTTTGAAAAAGGCGTGGAACTGCGCAGGAGCAGTGAAACGGTCGGTGCTGCGGCTTCCACCGATCCCCTTCGCAACTCCGAATCCGGAACGCCCGAGATCGCGACCGGCGTGCTGGAGATCCCTCTGGGACGCAATGTACGCCCCGGCGATATCCGTTATTCCGGCGAGATCGCTCACGGCCTTGGCAAGGGCAATGTCTATGTGGATGTAGGTCTGGAGAATATCAGCGAAGACCGCACTCTGGGCGGCAGCGCAAAGAGCACTGTATACGGAAATCCCGAGCTCTTTGCGACCAAGAACGACGAACTGCTGAAGGTGGAGACCGCCGTACGCGTCCTGAATGACAAAGGCACCTTTGTGGTGGCTGCAAGGCTTCTCGGAAATGTGGATCATCTGGTGCTGAGCTATCGCTGGGTGGCGATGCGCTTCCCTACCGGAAACGATCTGGAGATGCTGGACGATTTCTACGACCGCAGTATTTCCGCAGAGACGCCTACGGTGACCATGGGTACGAAGGAGAGCCACTTCTTCGGCGTACAGTTCAACAATATGAAGGCCTGCAGCATCACATACGAGCTCACCGCTCCCGGAAGCGGCGAGATCAGTGCGGACGGCATCTACACCGCGCCCGCCAAAGAAGGCGTATACGAGATCCATATCTATTGCACGGATATGCCGGTGATCTGCACCTATGCATATGCGATCGTAAAGAAGCGCGAACACCTGGATGACGACGCAAACGGCGGAAAGCCGGCCGTCTCCGTCACAGTACCGAATGCGGGTAGCAAGAGCTGATGATATTTGAATCAGATAAACTGAAACTGGAAGAGGTGGGGACCGTCTATCTTTCGGCGGCCTGCGACTGCTTGATCTGCCGGGATCTGAACATGGGCGGCAGCACGATGTATACGGTGCTGCGCGTGTCGGATCATGAGATCGTAAAGAAGCTCATCTCGATCTTTGACGAGAACCGGGGCAGCGAAAAAGTCCTGGTGGAGAGTTTTTCGACAGACGGCGTCCATATCTTTGTATTTCCCTACCGTCGTGAGCGTGCCCTGGACGAGTTCTACATGGGCGATACGATGCCGCTCACGCGCTGTGAGGATATCTGCATCAACCTGATCCTGGCCTGTATGACCAGCGGTCTGCCCTGGCCCTATCTGTATCTGGTGCTGGAGCAGCACAAACTCAATATCAACCGGGATGATTCGATCTTTCTGAACTATGGAGTGGAACTGAAGGATCTGGATCCCGAAAAGAAGGAGAAGGACTGCGTAGTCGCCTGTGCTAGAGTACTGCTGAAGCTTCTGGAGAGCAAGGCGGATCAGAAGGCCGACAGCTACACGCTGCTGAGCAAAAAGATCGAGAACCAGAGCTACAACAAGTTTACGGAGCTCTACAGGGATGTGCGTATCGCGGCAGTATCCAAAGGAAAACAGGGGATCCTGACCCGTATACGCCGCTGGCTGTCAGCAAGGAAGGACCGCTTCCTGGGACTGATCTTCTGGCTCAGCCTGATCCTCGTGATCATCGCACTGGCAATGCTGCTTTCCAACCTGGTGCTGGGAGATATACCCTGGCTCAGACTGTTTGTGAACAATTTCAAGAATATAGGGACTGAGTCCCTGCTGCAATAGGAGAGGGAGATCCGATGTATAAGAAATCGGCTGTCATTATATGTTTGCTGTTTCTGCTTATTTCGGGAGCACTGTTCGTGTATGTGCTCACCACCGGCGTACAGAAGCCTTCCTTTGACGGTTTCGGCTGCGGGATGGAGCATAAGGGAGATTACTACTACGTGGACGGCGGGAATGACGGAATGCGTTTCTTCGTCCTTGATAAGTTCGGGAATGTGCTGTCGATGTATACGGCAGCAGGCATAAAGACCGTGGATCTGTGTGATGACGGAGAACGCATCTTTGTGCTGCAGGAGGATGAGCTGCGCGTTGATGAAACGGGGCGCTACCGCTCCTACCGCCTGCGCGAGTTCACCGAGAAACTGCTCCCGGTGGGGACTACGGCGGCTTTTGAACTGCACGATTCGGAGCAGGCCGTGGACGTGAACATTGAAAACGGATTGATCAACATCTCGGCCATTTCCACAGACGGAAAGACCGCCGAGGTCTACAGTCTAGAACTGGAAGAGCTCATGGCGCTGGGAGATGCGGAGAGAGAGGCGAAAAACGCCGCACTGGAAGCCGGTGATCCGGAACCGCAGACCGAGGCAGTGAGCGCGGACAGCATCCTGCTGGTCAACAGCGATAAGGGCCGGATCTTTGTGGATGCGGCATATCGTGAAGGCACCCTTTACAAGCGCTGCGATGAAGACGAGCCCAGAGGCATCTTCCTGATGAGCGAAGATCTGAAGAAAGCGGTGGAGAATGTGCAGCTGAGCTTCGGCCAGTCCGTTGCACTCTCCGGTTCCCTGACCATTTACTGGGTAGCCGGAACGGCCCTGATCCTTGTCTTTTTCATCCTTTCCTTCCTGGCCTTTGCAAACCGCAGACGCCTGGTATATACGGGCCTTCTGGTGGAAGTGATCTTTGTGGCGATGCTCCTGGTCTTCTTTGTGGGCTATTCGCGGCAGAGCACCGAAGTGAAAAAACAGGCGAGACGCGATTATGCGGACAACGCCATGAGCTGGCTCTCCTCACAGATGGGGACCATCGACAGCTGGGCGAAGGGAAGTACCGGCAAAGGCTGGTTTGACAGTATCGCCTACCGCGGGGCCCAGGGAACGATGCATGATTTTGTGCTGCAGGACGGAAACCGTTCCATTTTCTATAATGTATTCGTACTGCGCGTAAAAGACGGGATCATCATCTGCAGCGCCGACGGCCGTGCAAGAGAAAAAGTATCCGATCTTTACGGCGAAAATGAGATGTGGGACAGCTTAAGGACGGGCAGCAGCAGTATGAGCACCGCCGAGCTGGGAGTGACCGGACGCGGCTTTGCCGCAAAGGCGCTGAAACAGGGCGGCTCCCGCAGTGATTATGCGCTGGTGGGCATCATCAACGACAGCACCACCGGAGCTCCCCTGTATGAGCAGGCCGGCCTTTTAAGAAACCTTCTGCTGATCTTCATTGTGGGAAGTGCCGTGCTCTTCCTGATCCTCTGGCTGCAGGCTGCGGATATGCGGCGCTTTGAGAGCGCTCTGGCGGCGGTAGCTACCCGGGGAGGAAAGAGCAGTAAAAAGCGCGGCAAGATCACCGGCCACGACCTGGACCACATGTGGAACAGTCTCGGCGAGATCAATAAACAGATCGAAAAGATCGATTACAGCCGTTTTCAGATCTATGAGGCATACTACCGTTTTGCCCCGAGGAACATTGAAAAGATACTGCAGAAGAATTCCATCTTCGAAGTACAGAGCGGCGATACCGCAACGGTCAGCGGCACACTGGCTTATGTGGGATCGAGCCGCACGGTGCAGGCCGATCAGAGGATCGCGCAGCTCAACCGTCTGCTGGATTTCCTTACCGCAGACAGGGAGCGCGAAGCCATCATCGTAGGCGAGAGCGACGGTCTGGCAGTGACGGAGCTGCTCTTCCTGGAAGACGCAGACTATACCCAGGATTTCGCCGTGAACCTGATCCGCAGCGAGCAGGAAAAGAACCGGCAGAAGACTGATATGAGCGTGCTGCTCTATTACGGCTCCTACACCTACGGTATCGCGGGAACGGATTCGCAGAGCATGCCTTTCCTCCTTGCAACGGAATCCCGTGAGCTGTCCCGACTGGCGGAATGGTTCTACACTCTGAACCTGTACGCGGTGATCACCGCTGAAGTAAAGGATCGTGAGCCGGCAGCCTATGATACGCGCTATATCGGCTTTGTAAGGCTGGCGGGCAGCGGCAGGGAACTGAAGCTCTTTGAAGTGCTCGACGCCTGCCCGAAGAGAGAGCGTCAGGCCAAGCTGGACGACCGGGAGCGTTTCTCGGAAGCCCTGGCCCTCTTCTATCAGAAAGACTATTATATCGCGCGGAATGCGTTTTCGGATATCCTGAAGCGGAATCCCACGGACGAGATCGCGCGCTGGTATCTGTTCGAGAGCGAGCGGCTTCTGGATAAGGGAGCTGCCGCAGGGGAGCATGCAGGAGCGCTTTATGCGGATAATTAACGGAGGTAGGAAGCCTTGAACGGTGGAAATCTCTTTTCGGTACTGCTTTCGACGATAAGATCGCGTTTTTCCGCGATCACGTCCAAAGTCAGGCTGTGGACAAGCTGGAACTTCATACAGTCGCGTATCATCACCAGGATACGTCAGTTCTTTACAAAGCTCTTTGACGTAAAACCGAAGAACAAGGACGATTATTATACCTTCTTCGGCTGGATGGTCAGCAAAAAGCTGGCCAGATCCATCATCATCCTGCTGGGCGTGGTGAGCATCTGGTATATCGTTTCCGTCAAGCAGGTCTTTGCGGGAATGGGCAGCAACGGCGGGATCCGTACCTACAGCTACGATTCGCTGCAGCTTCGGCTGGCAAAGGATCAGGTGCGCATCCTCGGAAAGAGCGGTTATCTGGCTTATGAAGGACAGGTGGCCAAAGGCTATGTGACCGGCGTGGGCACGCTTTATACGCCGGACGGCGCGGTACTTTACAACGGCAACTTTACAAAGAATCTGTTCGAAGGCGCCGGAAAGCTTTATTTCCCCTCCGGGGCGGTGCATTACGAAGGGAACTTTCACAATAACCTGTATGACGGAGCCGGGAAGCTCTACCGCGAAAGCGGCAGCATCCTCTACGACGGCAATTTCGTCCGGGGGCAGAAGAGCGGCGAGGGCAAGCTTTTCGGAGAGAACAGCAGCCTGGTCTACGAAGGACAGTTTGCAGCCGACGATATCGTGTACGCATCCTTCCTGGGCAAGAGCACCGCGGAAGCAAGGGACAGCTATCAGGGCGGCCGCAGGGTGTGGCAGGGTACGGATATGTACTGCGTATACATGAACGATATCGGCGCCATGTATACCGGCAAAGCGGACGCCAATAACTTAAACGACGAAGTGATGATCGACAGTGTGTACGTGATCTCCGACAGTTTCCCTCTGGGAGTGGGGAGGACGGACGAGCTGAAGGATATCCGGAGCTTTTTCGGAGATCCGATCTACGAAGGCAATTCCGCGGCGATCCTTCCGGAAGCGGTGGTGATCAACATCTTAAACGAGACCCACCCTTCGTTTAACGGCAAAGTGGAGATGAGGAGCAGCAAGCCCTTCTCCGACGTGACCATCGTGGACGCCGTGGATGAGAACTACAGCGTATACCTTACCAGTTTTGTAAACAACGGCCTGATCTATACCTTTGTATCCGAAGGAAGAGACGGCAAATTCGAGTTTTACTGTATCAGCGCAGCGGGAGACAGCGTCGGGTGAAAAAGAACAGACGGAAAAAAAGCATATTGCTCTTTGCGGCATCACTGATCCTCTGCCTCAGTGCCTTTCTCGGCAGCGGACAGGAGGGCAGGGCGTTTACCCTTCCGTTCATGAAGAAGCCGGAAGTGCCGCTGACCATGAAAGCGGCAAGGGCTCTTGCGGTGGAAGAGAGCACCGAGCTCTTCCAGGTGGAGCAGACCATCTCCTCCAAGCAGGCGGCTTTGAAGAGCGCGCAGAAATCCATCAAGCTCAAGCAGAAGAACATGTCCACCTTCCGCTGGTCGCCGCTTCTGAACTTTCAGTTTCCAACCAGGCCCAATGAGGCAGAGGCTTTCGAGTTTGAGAACAAGCCGGCTTCGATCCAGTTCGAGATCGATGAAGCGAACCACAAGCTGACGGATGTGAAGCTCGGGATCTATGAAGAGATCAACAAGCTCTATGTAGATATCGTGGTACTGCAGAAGACGATCGAATTCAACGAATACCGCATCTCGGTGCTGGAAGAAGGGCTGGCAAGGAATAAGGCCCGCCTTGTGACCGGCGAAGCCACCCAGGCGGATGTGGACAGCATCAGCAAAAAGCTGGATGCTACAAAGGAAACCGTGGCAAATAAAAAGCGCAGTCTGGCGGCGGATCTCCGGAAGCTTTCGGACAAGGTCGGGACGGATGTGAGCACCGGTTATTCCTTCGAGACTCCGTTCATCGAGGCGTCCATTCCGCGTAAGCAGCTGCCCGGGCTGATCCAGTACACCCTGGACCATGATCAGACCTATTACAAGGCCTGCCTGGACGAGACAGCGGCCAGACTGACACTGAATACCAACTACAGCCTGATGAGGAATCATTACGGCGGTGATATCAACCGGATCTCCGGATATGTGGCACAGTCGCTGGCCGGTCAGAAGCTGAAGGGCAGTGCGCTGAAGGGCTTTAAGAAAGATTACGACGCTTTCATTGAACAGATCGACAGCTACTGGCAGGGTAAAAAGAGGATCGTGTTCGTAAAGATCCCCAGGTTATGGTTCAAAGGAGCCCAGGACGGTGCACGTTATATCGAGGATGACCCTTATGTGCTTTATCAGGCGACCCTGGATTACAGCAGCGCCGCAACGGATAAACTGGCGGCCGAGTCCGATCTGGAAGAGCAGGTCATCGACACCTTTGAAAATTATGTATCTGTTCGGAATTCCTATATAAAGATGGCCAAGGATATCGAGCAGGCCGAAGCCGATCTGGAAGCCGACCTGACCAGAAACCGTCTGGGCGAGCTGACATTTGAGGAATACAGCTCCGAGATGGACGACTACGAAGAGCTTCAGAACAGCTTCTTTGAACTGATGAAGACCTTTTCCGAGACGCTCTACGGCTTTGACCGTCTCACCTGCGGAGGCATCAGCGCTTTTCTTGCAGGAGACGATGCGAGCCTGAACGCCGGCCAGGTAGGCACCAGCTATGTGGAAAAGGAAATCGCGGACGGAGCCAGCTATTATATCCGCCAGCTCATTCAGAATGAGGCATTTGAACTGTCGGTCTATATTCCCGAGGATTTCGATGTTGAGATCACGCATTTCGAGCTCTGGTGCGATAACGTACAGGTCGGAAAGCGGACCGAGGTCGCACGGGGACTCAGGCATCTGGCACTTACAACAAGCGGCATCAGGACGGCAAAGATCCGTCTTTACAACGGAGAGGAATTCGTAGACGATGTGGTGATCGATCCCAGCGAATCCAGCGGCCCCCTGCCCATCACGAAGGACCGGCGCATCGTCAAGAACAATCCGGACGAGATCGGGCTCGTAGAAATCTCTACCAGCCCCGTAACGGGACTCATGAACATCCGTGTGGAGATCACGGAGGATTCGGCAGCAGCGTTCTATCAGGTAAAAGATGCGGAAGGTGTGATCTTTTCCGGAAAGACACCGGTGGAGAACGGTAAGGAATTCCGTCATCTGGCACTGGTGGAAGACGGGCTGGAGGAAGCAGTGATTGATGTGATGGATAAAGATAAGAACGTATTGTATCAGGCGCGTTTTGACATGAAGAACCACAGGGTAAGAAAGGTGGAACCGTAAGTTGATGACGAAGCGGAATGAGAAAAAAAGAGCGTTTCCGAAACGCGGCATAATAGCGCTTCTCCTGGTGGCGGAAATGCTGGTGGGACTGTTTCTCAGCAGCGACGGCGTGCGCGCCGTGGGCAATGAATCCCAGGCCATGCTTTTCGGAACATACCGTGCAAACCATGAGATCGAGGATGGAGTGCTCTTTATCGGTACCTATCTGATCAATAAGGATGCGATCACCGACGAGCTGTACGAACAGGCGCAGGATTCGGCCAGTGAATGGGGCCAGCAGGATCTGTATTACAAGTCGGAGTTCAATAACGGGAACTGGTTCAAGATCAGCGAGCTGGGATCCTTTGCCGAGATCGGCAAGAGCGGTACTCCGGCAGAGGATGAAGAGATCAACGCCCTGTATGTACAGTATTACATGGGAAGCGACGGTATACTGATCGACGTGATGACCGGTGAGGAAAAGAATCCCTTTGACCTGATCGACCCGTACGACCTGTCCCACCTTCCCGAGCTGGACCCCCTGCGCCAGCAGTATACCTATAATGCGGAGCTTTACGATATCGACCTGAAGACTTACCTGACCAATCACAATTCCTGGGATAAAAAGACCCTCCGGGCAGATGTGTATTACTACCGCATCATGAACGTGTTCATGCATCTGGATATGCGGGATGAAGTGACGACCATGTGCGATACCCAGCTTGCACGGCTTTACAGCTGCTACAAGACGCTGAAGCGGCAGGAGAACGACAGCGAAGCCGAGCTGGTCTATTCCCTGATGGGAAAGGTGGATGCGGCGCGCCGGGCAGTGGTCTTCGAAAAGCTTTCCCAGCTGGATCAGAGCGCTCTCGGAGAGCTCTACAACCTGGCGCTGGGCAGCTACTATACTTCCATCGGCAATTTCAAATACGCCGGCTGGGATGATCCTGAGACGCCGGGCTGGCTTCTGGATATCCTGAACGCGGTCTATCATAATTTTGATGATGACGGTATCTTCGAGCGGATCAGGAGGGATATGGGGATATATGACGACTGGTGGATCCCCATCGTGCCCGATGTGTACGAGGAGGATGATGAGGATGCCGAGGAACCCGAAAGGGATGCCCTCACACCGGATGATGCCATCATAACGGCGATCTCCACCTGCATGGAAAACTGTCAGACAAGCTACAGCAAGCATGCCAATAACCGTCTGCAGGATATCGACAATGTGATCGGTCACGCGGAATACGAATACAGCATCGCCGTGATCAACGGTGCGAGCGAGGCGGGCCTCAGCGCGGAAACCACTTCTTTGAAAAATATCATCAATATCAAAGAAGGTATCATCCGTGATGCCGACGGAGAGCTGGCTCTGATCGATACCATACTGCTGCCCAGGGCTACGGACCGTTATTCCGGGGATGCAAAGGCAGGAGCTTCCGCCGAATACCGGGCCGCAGCGGCCAACGGAAAAGGCGATTCCGCCATGGAAAGCGCTCTCAACGACCAGAAGGACAGTCTGGAAGCAAGACGTAACGAGCTGCAGTATCTGATCGATCAGAAGAAGCAGCGTACGGACGCGGAAACGGCCCTGGCGGATGTCTACGGACGGATCACCGCGACGACGGGATGGAAGGATGCGGTGCCTGCGGATGCCTTTTCCGTAAGAGCGAAGCAGTCACTCGAGGATCATATCATCTGGCTGAAGGAAACGGCCAGAAGCATCAAGAATGAAGACGACAGCCTTGCTTCGAAGCTGGACGAGCTGAAGGAGAAGAAAGAGGATCTGCAGACGGAACTGCAGGCAGCGTTGGACGATAACGACCTGGCAAAGGCCGCGGATCTGGAAGCCCAGATCGCAGCGATCGATCAGGATATCGCGGATGAAGAACAGAGACTTGCGGAAGAACGCAGTAATGCGGACAATGCCGGCGATGCGGCAGCGGCCCTGGTGGATATGGGCGATTCCATGGAAGCCCTGACCGACCGCCTGCTGGATAAGGCAAAGGGCCGCATCAGTGACGGCGACTACGACGGCCTGCAGAACTCGGTCGACGCCCTGGCAGCCATCGGCGCTACCGATGCACTGAAGGAGATCGAGGGTCTGCTGGAGGGTACCGATGCTCCGGCCTCCGTAAAGAATGCTGTGAAGGACGCCATCAGTGAGAGCAGCGGAAACGGTTCGGGAAGCGGTTCGGGAGACGGATCGGGAGACGGAAGCGGAGACGGCTCGGGCAGCGGTTCCGGCGATGGCAGCGGTTCAGGAAGCGGAAGCGGTTCCGGCGATGGCAGCGGTTCAGGAAGCGGAAGCGGTTCCGGCAGCGGCAGCGGCTCAGGAGGCGGAAGCGGTTCCGGCAGCGGCAGCGGTTCAGGAGGCGGAAGCGGCTCGGGCAGCGGCGGAGACGGCACCGAAGGCATCGATATCGGAAGCCTTACGGCGGACGACATCAAAGCGGTGATCGCAGCGCTCTTCGGAGATGCCGATTCCATGGATAACGAAACCATGGCGGGCGTGCTCACGGGACTTTCCCGCCTGTCCGATAAGGGATGCTCGCCGGCAAAGAAGATGGCTCTGGATTATATGAGCCTGGCGGCGGCACTTGGAAATAAGTATATCTATACAAAGTATACGGGAAGCTCCGTAAACGAATATGTACTGGTCAGTACCATTGCCGATGTGACGCCTTACCGTTATCTGTACGACGATCCGAAGCAGAAGGCTAAGCTGACAAGCGGTTCCAGCGTATACGAGTTTACCGCGGGCGTGAATAAGGCGTATCAGGGAGGCGAAAGCTTTGACCTTGCATCGCCGCCGGTACTGGGCGGAGGCTTCTACCTGATGGAGAATGACACTGACAGCTGCTTCGATATCACGGCTCAGTATGTGAACGGCAGCGACCGTGCGGTATGCGTGACCGAAGCTGTGGAAGAGATCACCCGGAAGCTTCTGGACGCAATGAAATAGGAGAGGAGATCAGGTATGGCGGATTATTCGATCATATCGGACGTAAGTGCTTATATCGTAAAGACCCTGCGGGATAAGATGTGCCCCGAGCCCATCCCGTCCCCCAACAATATCGAGATATCTTCACCGGCGTCGCAGGACGTGGACTATATCGTAGGTCTGTATCTCTACGATATCCGTGAAGATGTGGAAGTCACCCAGCCCAATTATATCCGGCACGGGCGGGTGCAGCTCCAAAAAGCTCCGAGACCATATGCACTTTATTATATGGTTTTCATAAACGGAGGAGGCCAGATGGGTCTGAAAGACCCTGATGTTCAGAAAATTATCGGTAAGGTGGCGCAGATCGTCAATGACAACAACGCCGTCGATCCCGGTAGCCTGCAGTCGTGGCTCACCACCGAAGAACCTCCGATCGTGCTGTCTCAGGCGAGGATAAGCCTGGAGGAGAAGGTGCGGGTATGGCAGGCCATCAACAAGCCATACCAGGTCAGCCTGTTTTACCGGGCTGCACCCGTCTTCCTCTCGAGCGCCGATATCATTACGACGCCTCGCGTGGTGGATGCAGAGTTCTCGCTGCGATTATCTGGAGAAAGGAGGGATGATGAGTAAGTGAAAGCTTCTGTGATCCGTGCACAGCTGGGGTTGCTGATCCGGCTGATCGACACTACAACGGGAGCTGCGGTCGAAGAAAACAATGTACGTTTCTTTGTAAACGGACAGAGTGCGCGACCGGCCCCGCGTGGAGACGGCTGCTTCGTGTTTATCAACATAGAGCGTGTGGATTTCCGTCTGGACGTGGAGACGTTCGGCTACGAAAGAGCAGGCATTGATGTTCGTTACGAAGAACTGGACGACAGGATCCCAACCTGCGACATCTTCCTGATACCGTCAGAGAAGCATGCAAAAGGGGATACAGTCATCGGCATTTTCGGAAACCTTCCTTTTTTGGAAGCCATAGAGGCCGTTGACCGTAAAAGGCCGGTGTGCCGTATCAGCGATTTTACAGAAAAGACCTGTAAAATGAAAGTGATCCGACAGGCTGGACGCACGCTGGATCTCGACTATGGTCATTATGGCCTGCTACAGGCGGACGGTAACAGTTACGAAAAAATCCTTGTGTCCGAAACCGATGCAGTGCAGATGATCAAATTGAAAAACGCATTGCAGATGCCGTATACCGTGAATGCGCCGATCGCGAGGATCGTGTTTGGCAGCGTAGACGAGAAGGGCAATTACCTTCTCCGCATACGCGACGACAGCGACAGTCATGACTATCTGCTGCGCTATGTTGTAAAAGGCGAGGTCTGTTATCAGCAGACAGACTTTCGTGATCCGGAGAACTTCAAACTGACAGCGCACGTGAAGAAGAAAGAAAAAGCGAAGCCCGTGCAGAAGAAAGAAGAGAGCGAAGAGGAAAATGAGTGAACTGGTAGCAATGGGAGCCCAGTGTGTATGCACGATGGGACAGGCACCCGCCCCGATCAAGGTCACCTCTCAGCAGGTGGTGCTCACGGAGGGGAAGCCGACAGCAACGATCACGGACTGTGCAGGAATGTCCAATGTGGGACCTTTCGGACTGTGCACGTCCCTTGCCAATCCGGCAGTAGCGGCAGCGACCGCGGCAGCGCTGGGTGTACTTACACCGCAGCCCTGTACACCTGTTCCGGCAGGCACATGGATCCCCACGAAACCAAAGATCCTTGTTTCCGGGAAACCGGTACTCTGCTCCGACTGCAAGATGATGTGTGCTTACGCAGGATCGATCAGTATCGTGAACCCCGGTCAGTTTAAGGTAACGGCAAGTTAACAGGTACATCAAGGGAAACAAGACAGAAAAATAAAAGGAGGCTAAGATGGCTGAATATTTTTCACCCGGAGTGTATGTGGAGGAATATGATAATTCTCCGCGTAGTATTGAAGGCGTAGGAACCAGTACCGCAGGTTTTGTCGGACTGGCAGAAAAAGGCCCCGTGAAGGGAGCGCCTTCGCTTGTAACAAGTTATAAGAGCTTTACGCAGCAGTTCGGCGGATATCTTTCCGAGTTTGAATACGGCGAGTACCGTTATCTGGCACCCAGCGTAGAGCAGTTCTTCGCCAACGGCGGCACCCGCTGCTATGTGTCACGTGTGGCTCCCTCCGATGCGGAATGCGCATCGATGGAAAGCGGCATCCTGACCGTAAAGGCAAAGAACCCCGGTAAGTGGGGCAACCGTATCCAGGTGGTGGTAGCACCGGTGAGAAAGCAGAAGATGCAGATCCTGGAAGAGACCGAGACCGGATACAAGGCCAAGAACACCGAAGGTTTCCGTGAAGGCGATATCGTAGAGTTTAACGGAGCTTTCTTCATGATCATGACCATCATGGACAACATCGTGACCTTTGACGAAGATCTGCCCAAGGATGCGATCGACAAGGCCATGGTTCCGAAGAATGTGCTGTTTTTGGCAAACTTCGACCTGTCTGTCCGCTACGGCGACCAGGTTGAGAATTATACCGATCTGTCCCTGAACATTTCTTCACCCCGTTTCATCGGCGCACGCATGAACAACAGCGAGCTGGTGGACATCGAGGTGGCTCCCATCGAGGAGGCCGTTGATCCCGTGGACGCGATCCTGGACAATGGCGGAGAAACAGGTTCCTTCCTGCTGGAAGGCGGCACGAACGGTAATGTTGAGAAGATCTCTGCCGGTGATTTCATCGGTGTGGACGACGGCCCCGGAAACCGTACCGGTATCCAGGCATTCATGGAGAACACGAATGTCAGCATGATGGCCGTTCCCGGCGTGACCATTCCCGAGGTGATCGTATCCCTGATCGCACACTGTGAGAACCTTCACAGCCGTTTCGCGGTACTGGATATGCCGAAGGATATGTACAAGACCAAGGATCTGATCGACTATCGCAGCATGGTGGATTCCACTTATGCGGCTATGTATCATCCCTGGGTGCAGGTATTTGACCGCGCAGCAAACAAAGCGGCATTTATCCCGCCTTCAGGCGCTGTGATGGGTGTTTATTCCAGAACGGATATCGCCCGCGGCGTACATAAAGCACCCGCCAACGAGACCGTGATGTGCACCGGCCTGTCCATCAACTTTACGAAGGCAGAGCAGGACATCCTGAATCCCGAAGGCATCAACCTGATCCGTTCACTGCCCGGCCAGGGTATCAGGATCTGGGGTGCAAGAACGGCATCCAGCAACTCTTCTTTCAAGTATGTCAACGTAAGAAGACTCTTCATCTTTGTGGAAGAGAGCATCAAGGCAAACACCAACTGGGTTGTGTTCGAGCCCAACGATGCGACTCTCTGGCAGCGTGTGGCTCTCACGGTTTCGTCCTTCCTGGATGGCCTGTGGAGAAACGGCATGCTGGCAGGCAGCTCTGCAGGAGAGAGCTACTTCGTCGAGATCGGCCCTTCAACGATGTCGCGTGATGATATCATGAACGGCAGATTGATCTGTAACATCGGCATCGCACCGTCCAGACCGGCTGAATTCGTGATCTTCCGTGTGACACAGCATACGGCAGAAGCTGGCGGCGGTGAAGAGTAAAAAGAACGGAGGGTTGACAGATGGCAGCAACAGCATATGATAACGGAAAAGGTTCCGCTTATCCGTTGACAAAAATGAACTTCCTCGTCACGGTTGCATCCGTGGCGGGAACAGCGGCTTTCAGCGAAGTGTCCGGCGTGGAAGCATCGGTCGATGTGATCGAGTTCCGTCAGGGTAACTCCGGAAGCCTGGCACCGGTTAAGCTTCCCGGCCTCGTGAAGCACGGGAACATCACGTTGAAGATGGGTTACATTCTTGACAGCGCGTTCAAGACCTGGATCCAGGAGTGCGTATCCGAGATCCGTGGCCAGATCCCCAGAAACGACGTGACGATCGAGCTGATCGACATCAACGCAGGCGCTCCCACCGCTACGGTGACGAGCTCCGTCGGCAGCCGTCAGTGGACGCTGACCAATGCCTGGGTCACAAAGTACAATGCTCCGGATCTGGATGCAAAGACGAGCGACGTGGCGATCGAGTCTGTCGAGATCGCTTACGAAGAGCTGGTGATCCCGAACTGATCAATGCCAGGGGACAAAGCTGCATAAAGCAGTCATGCTTGCAGGGGTTGCCCGGGGTATTATCAAAAAGATCGGCTGCCTTTACCGGCAGTCAGGGTGTATGGGCGAAAGCCCATGCACCTCAGAGTACCGGTAAGGAATTAAAGGAGAGACAAAATGGATACAGTTTATGAATTCACATTACCGAAGGGCTATATGGACAGCACGGGCGAGCTGCACCGCCGCGGAAAGATGCGTCTGGCCACGGCCGGCGACGAGATCAGCGCCACGCATGACCCCCGTGTCCTTTCCAATCCCTCCTATCTGACTATCGTGGTGCTGAGCCGCGTGATCACGGAGCTGGAAGGCGTGGAGGGTATCACCGCCACCCTGATCGAAAAGCTTTTTACCGCGGATCTGGCTTATCTGCAGGATATGTACCAGCGGATCAACGATATTGAGCCTCCGGTGATGCAGGTGACCTGCCCCGACTGCGGACAGACCTTTGAGGTACCGCTAAATTTTACTTAAGAGGGCTGAAGCTCTATCCCGAGGATGAGATGTACCGGGAGATGGCGTTTATCTCGTACTATTTCCACTGGAGCGAGGGAGAGGTGCTGGCCATCGATCACCGGAGCCGCAGGCGCTGGTGCAGGGAGATCTCGGGGATCAATGAGAAGCTGAATCCCTCAAAGGAAAAGAAAGAAAAGAGCATTTTTGATATGAAGGCCACCAGAACAATGTAAAGGCGGATGGATCAATGGCAGTAGAAGAATTAACGGAAGCCGAACAGGAAGAGCAGCGGCGTCTGAGAGAACAGAATGACGGTATGGGCAAACCGCTCAACGATCAGGATAAGAACTGGCTGGTATACAATACCGGCCGGAATGTTTCTCCTGCGTTCAATTTCATGCTCCGTGTGGAGGGGCTTTTTGATCTGCCCTGCCGCAGGGTTCACAGCTTTACCAAGGCCAATGAATATGAATATATCCAGGAAGGCGGCCTGAATGACTACGTGCATATGCGCCGCAAACCGGTCTCCCAGCCCTTCACCTTCCAGGTGGAGCGTTATGTGGGCGTGGATTATCTGGATCCCCTGCAGCCCGGGACGGATCTGATCCTTCCTGTGGTACTCATTGTCTGCCGTCTGCCGATCACTGCGCATTTCGTGCCCTTCCGTGTTTATACATTTACCGGCTGCACCGTTATGAGTAAGGAATACGGGGAACTGAACGCGGAACAGAGCGGTCTTCATACCGAGACCACGACCATCGGCTATCGCGAGATGATGCGCATTACCGTGCCGGACGGCCTGTGGGATGGTCCTCAGTTCGAGATGGCACAGGTCAAGGCTACTTCGGAAGAACTGAAAGACAGCAAGGGACGCACGATCACGGATGAGAACGGAAATCCCATCATGAAGAACACCGTGGATCTGGTGAACAATAACCGTTTCGCGAGGGAACCGATCTTTGATAAAGTGCATGCGGATGCTGTGAGATGGAAGGGGTTGGATGATCCGCAGAATCCTTCCACTGAAAATCTCAGGGCACAGAATTCGATCATAAACAGGGGAACGAATAAAGGGCAGAAATCAGATCCGTTCCGTGCGGAAGTGATCAGCTGGGGAGGAACCGATGCGAATACGGTATCGGCCAGAGGCACTGTAAAACGTGCCCAGGGTCATGTGGCAAGATCCGAAACGGATAAGGGCCTTGCGATCGTAGACGGAACAGACCGTGATACCGCGAAGCCGGAGGTCGTACAATGGGGAGGCGCGCCTGCCGGCACTGATTCGGCCAGAAAGACCGTGAAACGTGCGATGGGTCATGTGGGCCGGAGTGAGGATGATAAGGGACTGGCGATAAGTAACGGAACGGATCGTGATGAAGCAAAGCCGACGGTGGAGCTTTGGAACGGTATAGAGGGTGGAAAGACTCCTTCCACAGTCAATAAGCGTGCGAAGTATCCTGTAAATGATAAAGATCGTGCAGAGACCGTACAGTGGGGAGGAGCGCCCGACGGTACAGCTTCGGCAAGAGCAACGGTTACCCGTGCCCAGGGTCATGTGGGTGCCGATGCCATCGCAAAGGCAGGCGGTACGGATCGTGATGACGCGAAACCCGTTCCGGAGCTTTGGGAAGGTCTGGCGGAAGGACAGACTCCTTCTACGGATAATAAGCGTGCGAACGTACCGGCCAAGGATAAAGACCGTGCAGCGGCTGTCCAGTGGGAAGGTTTTGCCGGAGACAGCGCATCCACGGAGAATACGCGCGCCACGATCCCTGCCAAGGATAAGGATCGTGCGGAAGCCGTAAAGTGGGAAGGTTTCGAGGGAGGCAAAGGCTCGACGGCGAATAAGCGCGCAAACCTTCCGGAAAAGGATAAGGACCGTGCGGAAGCCGTAAAGTGGGAAGGCTTCGAGGGAGGTAAAGGCTCGACGGCGAATAAGCGTGCAAACCTTCCGGAAAAGGATAAGGACCGTGCGGAAGCCGTAAAGTGGGAAGGCTTCGAGGGAGGTAAAGGCTCGACGGCGAATAAGCGCGCGAACTTCCCGGAGAAGGATAAGGACCGTGCGGAAGCTGTGCAATGGGAAGGCTTTGCGGGCGGAAGCGGCTCAACGGAAAACAAACGTGCAAATATTCCTGCCAATGATAAGGACCGTGCGGAAGGAGTGCAGTGGGAAGGCTTCGAGGGAGGCAGCGGCTCTACAGCCAATAAGCGTGCTCTCTTCCCGGAGAAGGATAAGGACCGTGCGGAGGCCGTGAAGTGGGAAGGTTTCGAGGGAGGCAGCGGCTCTACAGCCAATAAGCGTGCCATCGCTCCGGCCAAGGATAAAGACCGTGCGGAAGGCGTGATGTGGGAAGGGATCAAGGCAGGTCAGGATCCTTCCACAGCCAATACCCGTGCCATTGCTCCGGCTAAGGATAAGGACCGTGCGGAAGGCGTACAGTGGGAAGGCTTTGCAGGCGGAAGCGGAAGCACGGAGAATAAGCGTGCCATTGCGCCGGGCAATGATAAGGACCGTGCGGAAGGTGTGATGTGGGAAGGCTTTGCAGGCGGAAGCGGAAGCACGGCGAACACCCGCGCCATCGCCCCGGGTAATGATAAGGACCGTGCGGAAGGCGTGATGTGGGAAGGCTTCGCAGGCGGAAGCGGAAGCACGGCGAATACCCGTGCCATCGCCCCGGCTAATGATAAGGACCGTGCTCAGGGCGTGATGTGGACGGGGATGTCGAGCGGAAGCACGGCGAATACCCGCGCCATCGTACCCGGCAATGATAAGGACCGCGCCCAGGGCGTGATGTGGGAAGGAATGGCGAGTGGATCTACGGCGAATACCCGCGCCATCATCCCGGGTAATAACAGCGACCGTGCGGAAGGCGTGATGTGGGAAGGAATGGCGAGCGGATCTACGGCGAATACCCGTGCCATTGCCCCGGCCAAGGATAAGGAGCGTGCCACTCCCGTGCTCTGGCCTAAGGATTCCAGAGCCATGATGGCCAGCATGCTGAAGGGCGGAGGAGAGTGATTTGCTCACAATCAAAGCCCCTGTCGAACTGAAGAGTGTTTCTTTCAGCCTGGAAAACAACGGCTTTGCGGATCGAATCCGCGATAACTATTCCGTGATGGGCGCGCATGTGAGCAGCCAGAGCCTGACGCACATGCTGCACACACCGCCCCAGCTTCTGATCGCGGAAGGCGGGGAAAACTATACAGGCATACAGAACAATGTCTATGCCTTTACCGAAGTGCAGCAGACCCTGATCAGCAATGCGGTGAACCGCATCCTCATGAGCAGTCAGGTAGCGCTGAACTATCAGGACCGCATTTATATCAGCAATGTGCTGCGCAGCCTGGGGATAAAGGATGAGCGGCGTTTCATGGAGGAGGCGAAAAGCTTCCTTACGGAAAGCGAAAACAGCACGGAGCTGACCAAGCTTTACATGGAAAATATGGCCGGGCTGCAGGAACTGATCTATTCCTGGCAGGAACGGCAGCAGCAGGAGGAAGAGGAGCGCGGCGAAGAGCAGGAACTGCCTGCCCGTTCCGTCAACCGCCTGTATATGAGCATCATGAACCGCCTGCAGACCGGCATGATCTACCAGATCGTGCAGAATCTCCAGCACAGCAATGTATCCAACGAGCTGAACGAGCTGGAGGTGACCACCTCGGAGCAGAGCTATATCGCGAGACAGCTGCTTCTGAAGCAGTTCCGCAGTATTGCGGCCGGAGAGACGGCCCCCCTGATCTACCGGGTGGAAAACAGCTTTGAGGAAGAGACTCTTGTGGAGGCGGAAGGCGAGGAGAGGATGCGGGAGCGCATCAATTCCGCACTGTTGCTGGAAGTGATCCGCAGTTTCGACCACGCCATCGCCGTACGGACCGAGCATGAGAAGCGGCAGTGGATGGAACTGCGCAACAGCTTTTACCGCAGCGCGGATCACAGCTTAAGCCGCATCCTGATCGAGGCCAGAGAAGGCCGCAGTCCCGTAAATATTGAAAACAACACCATGGAAGTGGTGAATATGGCGGAGCGGCGCGAGCTGGATATCCTGCAGGAGCTCTTTGAAGAGACCGAAGAATGGACTTCGGAGCTGCAGTGGGAGCGGGAACGGTATTTTGAAAATATGCGAGAGGAATTCCTCCGCGAGCATACGGATTACGAAAGTGCGCTGCTCCGTGAAAGAGAGCGTATGAGCGAGAGCTTTTCGGAGCGCGATTTTGAGCAGACGGAGCTTCTCTATCGGGAAAACGAGACGAACGAAACTCTGGAGCAGCAGATGGAGCGCATCAACGAGCGGAATACGCAGAATCTGGAGCGCTATCGGGAGATCCGCCGCATACTGCTGACGCAGAAGGAAAAGACGAACCGTACCAGTGACCGGGAGCGCACCATAAGGGAGAGTCTCCGCAGCCTGGAGGACAGGGAGCATGTGATCGAGCTTCTGAAAGAGGACGACGGAAATGAGCCTACGGTTGTCGAGCGCAGGCTGGAGCAGATCTATAAGCTGCTTCCGCCGGATACGGTGCAGATATTGAAGCAGATGGAAGCGCCGCAGGGGCGCGATGCTGCGAGAACGATGCAGGAAACCGAAGTGATGCGCATGGAGGCGGAGCTGCAGCAGGCCGTGACGGAACGGCTTCCGGAAGAGGAAACGGCACGGGAAGAGCAGCTGATGATCTACCGGCAGGAGGAAGAGGCGCGTGCGCAGGAGGCGGAGCGCGTCTATCGTGAGCGAAGCCGCGAACTGCTGACGGAGCTGGTGGATGAGAGCCGTACCACGGAGGTGCTGAGGCGTTACGAGGATCTGATCACCCGGCAGCTGCGGGTGGAAAACGGCCTCATCGAGGAGAAGGAACGGATCTCCCGCATCGTGAACAGCATGGCGGAAACAACTCTGCTGCGCCTGGAAGAAGAAGGAAGCGAAAGCAGCCGGGAGTTTCTGACGGAGCTTTTAAAGGAAAGCCGTACCGCGGACGAGCTGCGGTATTATGAAGAAATGATCCTGGATCAGCTGCGGGTGGAAAAAGGGCTGATCGAAGAGAAGGAACGTACCACGCGTATCGAGAACAGTCCGGCCGAGACGATACTTCTGAAAATGAAGCTCGGAGGCAGCGGCGGGGAAAGGGAAGTCCGTGCGCGCCGGGAGTTTGTAAGCTCGGCGGATATGGTCTACCGTGTGGAAGAGCAGCTCAGCGAGGAAGATGTGCTGGCCACGCTGGAGGAATACCGCAGAAACGAGACGCAGACGCGCAGAGTAGTGGAGGAAACGCCGCAGATCACGGAGTACCGGCAGGTAGAAGCACCCAGGGTGATCGAGAACGCGGTCCGTCCTCCCGAGATCGATTACCGGCGCGAAGTGGCGGAGATGGTGGAGCAGGGCGTACGGCGCCAGCTGGGGCTCATCTCCAATGAAGTATACACCCGTCTGGAAAAGCGGCTCAGGAGTGAAAAGGCGAGGAGAGGTATCTGATGGGTTTGGCTGATGTTGGAAAATCGATAGCCGGCGGTATGGCATCTTTGGCAGGGGATCTGCCGAAGGCGGTGCTTTTTATGCGCAAGTATAAGCAGGATATGCTGGCCTCTCAGGAAGAACTGAATAAACTCAAACAAAATGCCATCGATCAAGCTATTCAAAACGGAGATTATGATCTGGGAGGTTTTTTTGAGACCGGACAGGAACAATTTGATATGCAGACTTCAGGTCCCATAAATTCTCTTTTGCAGTCGAGAATGGGTTCTGCGTTTGCTGCTGACACTCGGAAATTGAATGCTGCACAGGACCGTCTGGAGGGTAATTCCGTTTCAGGAAACGGTAGCACATCGTTTGATAACTACAAAAGTATCGCCCAAGAAAATGGGTTCTGTGCGATGGAGGTACAGTACAATCCGTCTACCATCTATCTTCAGAGTGCCCAGGGTGAAAGGGAGATCAATGACGGCAGTTTGGATAATATGGCCAATACCCAGATCCGGCAGTTCCGCAGTCCTCCGGTGACCAACCTGTCTTTCCAGCTGGTCTTTGATGCCATGAACCAGATGGACGCCTTTATGTTGGATGCCTCCATGCTGAGCGCAGGAGGGGTATTGTCCGAGGCGATGAATCTGAAAAAAAACTGGGCTGATGATTCGGAAGGATTTACCGTGCGTACCCAGGTGGAGGGACTGATCGCTTCCCTCTTTTCGCCTCTGACGCGGCGGGCGATCTTCTGCTGGGCCGGGATGGTCTTTGCGGGTAGTATAATTCAGGTGACCGGCAAGTATACGATGTTCAACAAGATCGGAAACCCCATACGGGCCACGGTGGATGTCACAATGCAGCAACTGCTGGAAACCCAAGCCACCGAGATAAACAGCGTATGGTACAAGTCTTACAAAAAGGTGTTTGCCACCGGCGTAGCAGGGGCGGCCAGCAAGTGGGATCAGGCGAAGAACAATGCATTGCTGAATTTCAGCATATAAGGTGAATGATTATGAATGCAACCAAGCTTGGAAATGCAGCACTTACAAATCTTGGGATCATCGAAAAAGCGGTGGTCGAGATCCATGAAGTCCAAGAAGTGAGTGTTCAGGAACAGGATGCCGTAGAAGCTGAAGGCGGAGGACCGGGTGGAGCATTGGGCGGAGCTGTCGGTGCGGCCAAAAAGCTCGTACAAAGCGTATTACCTGAGCCGAACAAAAAGAAATATGTGGTACAGTTCAATCCATCTTCCCTGCAGATTGAGGCCCGCGGACCGGGGCAGATGAATATCATGACCTTTGATACAGGTGAGGCAGTACAGCCCGGAAAACAGCGGGTACGTATTTTTTTCAGGGTGCAGCTGGTGATCGATCAGGAGAATAATTTTGATGCCTTTCTGGAGGATAAGATGAATCTCTCTCCCACCCAGCTGACTCAGAATGCCATCAGAGGGGGGATGGAGCTGGCCGGGAAGGGAAAGGAACCTACGGTAAGGGAAACGGTGGAGGCCTTTATGGGGGCCATACGCAGTCCTCGTACCAGAAAGATTACTTTTGCCTGGGGACAAATGCGGTATTCGGGGGAACTGAATGATGTCAGTGCCCAGTATGTGATGTTTAACCGTAAAGGACAGCCGGTGCGGGCTAATGTCAGTTTGTCGATCCAGTGCTTTAACGAGGATCCCTATCCCAACAGTTTGGGAGAATGGGAAGCAGCCTATAAAAAGGCGTTTAGTGGCGATGGAGAGCGCGGTGTCGGTGTGAGTCAGACGCTCGGCAGCGTGCTCAATCTCGGATAAGGAATATCATGTTTGAATTTCGGGATCTACAAAAACAATATGGGAATTTTAACAATCCCCTGGTGATCGTTAAGGTCGGTGGGAAGGAAATCTCCAAGGATAAGGGCCAATTCAACGTAAGCGATATTTTTGTTGATCTTTCCTGTGGTTTTGAGGCCTCCGTAGCGGAGTTCAAGATCTATAATACCTATGATGTGTATATCCATGAATTTCGCTTTGAAGCTGTGAAAAAGCTGATCGCATTGGGGTCTTCGGTGGAGATCAGCATGGGCTATGGCTCGAGTGTCAGGGATGTGTTCCGGGGCTTTATCAGCCAGGTGAATTTTGTCTATCGCAGGGACGAGATCCCGGCGGTGGAGGTGCACGCCATGGATATCAAGGGTATCATGATGGCCAACAGTTATGCCAAGCAGCTTACGGCCCAATCCTATTCGGAGGCGGTAAAGCTCCTTCTGGACCAGCCTTTTTACCAGAAGCTGAAGGGGGATAAGGGCCTGTTCAACGATATCAATATTGCGGATACCCCGGATGCGCAGCAGAGCGGCAATAATAATGAGACCACGGATAAGACCATTGAGATGGTGAATGAGAGTGATTATGAATTCGTGGTACGGGCGGCCAAGCGTTTCAATTATGAGTTCTTCCAGAGTAACGATACGATACTCTTCCGCAAGGCCAAATCGGATGATAAGGATCTGATCACCATCGGGCCTTATGACGGAATGATGACTTTCGAGATCGGCTATGATGTGACGGGACTGGTGGGAAAAGTGGAAGTGCGTAACGTGGATGCCGCCAAAGGAAAGGTGTTTTCCTCCAAAAAGAAGCTGGAGGGCAAGATGTCGGAGGGAAATATAGCCAAGCAGCTGGTCAGCAAACAGACCAAGGTATATATCGATCCCACGGCGGCCACCCAGACGGATGCGGAATACCGGGCGAATTACCTGATGGAACAGATGAGCTACCGTTTCGGTACGCTGGAGGCAGACGTTGTGGGACTGCCCGAGATCGTACCGGGGAAATTCCTTCAGGTGCAGGGACTGGGGAAAGGCGCTTCCAACCGCTTTTATATCAGCAGCGTGACCCACAGCATGGAAGGGCAGGGTATTTACTCCACCCATATCAGCGGCCGGGCCGCCACATTGCAGTAACCGAGGTGAAAAATGGCGTTATTTGAGATCGTAGACGAGATCGCACAGAAGCAGGTGGAAAAGACCGAGATCGGGGATAACCGTATCTTCGGTGTAGTCATCGGGCAGGTGACGAATAATTATGACCAGAATATGCCCGGACGTGTCTGCGTCAGTATACTGACCCGGGACGATAAGGCCAACCAGCTGCTCTGGGCCAGGGTGGCACAGCCCTCCAGCGGGAAAAGCTGGGGGCACTATTTTCTCCCGGAGGTCGGGGATTTTGTGCTGGTAGTTTTTGAGCAGGGCAATATCGAACGGCCCTATGTCATCGGCTGCATCCCGCTGATAAATGACAGTTTCCTTAAGGGCTCCGTTGATGAAAAGAACAAGAACAAGCGCATCGTGACCAAACACGGCAGCACGATCTATTTTGAAGACAATCCCGACGACGATGACGGCGGTAAGGACAAGATCTTCATACGTACCGCCAAGGAAGAGCACAGGATCGAGATGGATAATGAAAAGGACTGCATCACCATTTCGGATAAGGACGCCAAGAACATCATCAAGATCAATACGCCGGACGGGAAAGGCAATATCGAAGTAAAAACGGATCAGAAGCTTACCGTCAAGGTAGGAGACAAGATCACCCTCACCATGAACGGCAGCAACGGTACGGTGGAGCTGAACGCATCCAAGATCAACTTAAAGGCCACGGACAGCATCAAGGAAGAGGCCAACGGACGCGTGGAGATCACGGGTGCCAATATGCAGATCAAGGGCAATTCCATGACAAAGCTGGAAAGCGGCGGGCCGGTTACGGTTTCGGGCACGCCGATCAAACTGGGATAAAGAGGAGGCAGCATGGCAGGTACATTTTTGGGAACGGGGATGAAGTTTCCCCCGCAGATCGATCCCACCACGGGAAGGATCGCCACGGTATCCGATGCACAGAGCGTGAAGGAGTCCGTCTACCTGATCCTGATGACCACGAGGTCCGAGCGTTTCATGCGCCCGGATTTCGGCAGCGAGCTTTTAAGCTACACCTTTATGGACCTGAGCAGCACCTCGGTGAGCATGCTGGTCCATACGCTGACACAGACGCTGCTGAAACAGGAGCCGCGGATCGGGGAGGTCAATATCACTACGGAGGAGCGGGAACGGAAGGGGATACTCTTCATCAATGTGGATTATACGATCCGCAGGACCAACGTAAGGGACAATCTGGTATTTCCTTTTTATCTGAACGCAGCACAAGAGGAAGAAGAGGCGGGAACGGACTATTATGAACCGGAAGATGTGGAAGACGTATAAAAGCGATCAAAGGACAACCGAAGATATCGAGGAGCAGATCCGGAAGCTGTCGCTTTCCTATACGCCGGAATGGCACTGCAATATCCAGGATCCCGATATCGGCGCTACCATCGCACGCATTTACGCGCGGCAGATGCAGGATAATATCCGCAGCATCAATAATGTGACCGAGATCTATCACGCGGCTTTTATCAACCTTCTGGATCTGACGCTGAAGCGCGCGCTGCCGGCCAGGAGTATCGTGACTTTTCATCTGGTGGACAGCTCCATCAGCGGAGCCCAGGTACCGAAGGGGACCCAGATCACCACGGATGATACTCCTGTTCCGGGTATGCTGCCGCCGGTCTTTGAAACGGAGAGAGATCTGTATGTGACTTCATCACGGCTCCGGGATATCTTTATGACAGACCGCGAGGAGGGGACGGTGATCCCCCTGCTGGGTGAATTCATTCCGCCGCAGCTGTATACGAAGAATCCGGTGGAGACTCCGGAAGCGGAGGAAGAAGAGGAAGAGGAAAAGAGCGCTTTCTCCGGCGGAGCTTCGGGGATCACGCCGTTTATCCTTTTCGGGGAGAAGGGCGGTATCGGCCGTCATGCTCTGGCGATCCTGCATCCCCGTGTCTTTGATGTGGAAAACGAGTCGATCTATATAAGGATCGACGGTAACGACCGTCTGCCCCATATGATCAGCAGCGGAGAGCTTTTCTTCCGCTGGTACGGAAAGGACGGAGAGCTCCACGCCTTTTCGGATATGAGCATCGCGGAAGACGGTTCCTACTGTCTTCATAAGGACGGCGAGAGCGGAAAGATCAATGTTTCGGCAGAGGAAGAGGACAGTGTGGTGGTCCTGGAATCCGCTCATCCGCTCACCGAGGTGATGGAGGTGAACAACATCCTTCTTTCCTCGGAGGGAGGGGCTCTTGCCGCTGATTATGTGGGAGACGGCAGTACGGAACTGTCAGTGGATGAATTCGCTCCTTTCAGCGATACGCTTTCCATATTTGCGGAGTGCTACATCGGAAAAGAAAACTGCTTTGAAAAGGCAGGTTCCCGTGTCACCATGGACTTCCATCTGACTTTTGAGGAACATATTCTGGAAGTGGGCCGTGAGGAAGAACAGGTCGAACTGAAGATCATCAAGAAAAAGACCAGGGCCGTCCGTGCCGAAGAGGCGGCGGACGCCTATGCGGATGAGATCACCATCGAATATTTCAACGGGATCGGCTGGAAAAAACTGAACTGCGAGACCGAATACCGTACGCTTTTTGCGGAGCTCAATGCGGGACAGTTCCAGCTTTCCTTTATCTGTCCCGACGACTGGGGCGTTTCCGAGAGCGGTTCCTATCAGGGGCGGCTTCTGCGCATGCGCCTGCTTCGTTCGGACAACTGCTATATGCGTCCCGGTATCCATCATTATCCGGTGATCACAGGACTGAAGGTCTCCTACACCTATGTGGGACGGGAGATGCGGCCGGCGGGCCTGCGCAGTATCTGCGGGACTTTTTACCGGGATCTGACGGCAGACAGCCGCAAGGGAGAAGCCTTCAATATCTTTACCCCTACGGAATTTGCGGATGACGCTCTGTATCTCGGCTTTGACAAGCCCATGGAGACCGGCCCCATCGGCCTGCTCTTTGTGATCCAGGGCGGTCTGGGGCAGAAGGGGATACAGTGTCAGTTTGAATACAGCAGCCGCAGGGGCTTCCGTATGATGAAGGTGGTGGACGGAACGGAGGACTTTACCCATTCCGGTATCGTGATGTTCCTGCCGCCTTCGGATTTTGCCGCCACGACCATCGAGGGCAAAAAGAGATACTGGCTGCGCATCGTGCGCAACGAGACCCAGCAGGATAAGGAAAACCGGAAGTTCATGGTCCATGTGGAGGATATCCTCATCAATTCGGTGATGGTAGCCAATGCCGTGAGCCTGCCGGAAGAGGATTTCTATATCGAGGGTGCGGAATCGGGCTATCACACCTATCTCGGAGCTTCCAATATCCTGGACGCCGAGGTGTGGGTGAATGAGAAAGGCAGCCTGAGCAGTGATGAGATGCGTCGTCTGGCCGTCGAGCATCCGGATGATGTGAAGCTGGATCATGACCTGGTGGGGAATATCTCCTCCTGCTTTATCCGATGGCGCGAAACGGAGCAGTTTGAGGAATGGGACGGAAGACCCGGGAATTCTCATGAATGGGACGCCAGACGCGTCTACCGTATCGACCGCCTTACCAGCGAGATCATCTTCGGAGACGGGATTCACAGCGATATCCCGCGTGTGACCGATAATGTGGCTTTCCGTATACGTCTGCGTACCTGTGCGGGAGAAGCGGGAAATCTGCCTGCCGGCAGCCTGAATTTACTTCCCGAGAACCAGATCTTTATCGATTCGGTAGTCAATCCGGTGAAAGCCTACGGCGGCTGCAATATGGAGACGGTGCCCCAGGCATTGCAGCGCGGTGCCGACCGCATCCATTCGAGTAACCGCTGCGTGAGCATGAACGATTATAAGCGTGCGATACTCCGCTTTTCCACGGTCATCGACAAGGTGGCCTGCGTGCCGGGTATGACCGTCGAGGGCAGGGAGAATCCTGCGGAACTGAGCTTTGTCCTTCTGATGAAGGATCATGCGGACGGTTCGTTCTCCTTCCACCGTATCATGGCACCCGTAAAGCGCTACCTCCTGAAACAGTGCGAAATGACGGTACCGGAGGAACGCCTGCATATCGTGGAGCCGATCTTTGTGGAGATCTCCGTGGCGGTCTGGCTCGAGGTCATGGATATGGATGACAGCTTTGATGTGCAGAACAGTATCACGGATACGCTCAAACGTTATCTCGATCCCGTGAACGGCGGCGGGGAGGACGGCGAAGGCTGGGAGATCGGTACCATGCCCAAAAAGACCCAGCTGCTTTTGCAGCTCAACGGTCTGAAGAACCAGGCCCTGATCCGCAAGACCTCCATCACCGCGCGGTACACGGATAACGACGGTGAACATGAGACCGATTTTGATGATCTGAAGCTGCGGCCGTTCATGGTCTGCAAGAGCGGCGCGCACCAGGTCAATATCATTTATAACAAGGGTGAGAAAGATGCTTCGGATTGAAAGAAACGGAACAAAAACCTATGAAGAACTGATGACGGAGGCGCTTGCCGAGATCCCGCTTTTTTCTTCCGAGTGGACCAACTACAATGTTTCGGATCCCGGTATCACCATACTGGAAAACCTGAGCGCTTTCTCGGCGCTGCAGGCTGCCGGTATCCCCAATATGCCCTATGAGGCCGGCCGGAGACTCTTTTCCCTGGTGGGGATGCGTCCGAACAAGGGAAAATGCGCCCGCGTGCTGATGAAGGCGGACGGGCTGACGGAAAAACTCACGCTTCAGAGCGGCACGCGCTTCATGCTGGGCGGTATGGTCTTTGAGACCAACCGTGTCAACGAGCTGGGGGGACGCCTGGAGGCGGCCTATGCGGAGGATAAGGACGGTACCCGCAACCTGAGTTTTATCACAAGACAGGATGTGCCCGTGGGCGTGGCGGTCTTCGGGGAAAAGCCGGAGGCCGGCAACGCGATCTATCTGGTTGCAAGCGATCTGCCGGAAGCAGGCCGCGAGCTGATCCTTTATGTGACGATACAGGAAAGGGTAAAGAGAAATCCCGTGGACGACCGCGTGGAGAACATCTTTGCCTCACTGCGCTGGGAATGCTTTACGGATACGGGCTTTGTGGAGATCAAAGCCCGGGATTTCACCGGCTGTTTCTTAAACAGCGGGGAGATCCGTCTGCGGATCCCGGAGGGCGCGGCAAAATACGGCGGAACCGAGACGCAGGGCTACTGCATCCGCGCGATACTGGAAAAAGCCGATTATGATATGCCGCCAAGGGTCACCCAGGTGGAGAGCTTTCTCTTTGAAGCCTGGCAGCGGGATACCAAGGCCGCGGCACTGATCTTTAACCGCTGCGATAAATTTACCGTGCGTCATCCGCTGGCGGGAGACGAGCATATCCTGGTCTTCGGCAAGGAAGAAAAGGGCAGCTCTTACCGCCGTTATGAGCTTTCGTACGACGGGACCGAGCCGGGACGGCGCTGTAAATATATCCCGGGAGAACCGGATATCAAGGGCAGACAGCATTCCTTTACCATAGAGTTCAAGGGTGAAGAGTACCGGCCGGATCAGAAACTGAAAGATCCCGTGCGTGTAGTACTTTACAATTCCGAAGTTATGCGGCAATATGATATAGGGCAGGTCATGGGCTATGACGGCCAGGAGCTTCAGCTGCCCTTTAAGAGACTGGTTGCGGATTCCTTTTCCCTCATCGCAAGACGGCAGGATGAGGACGGTGTATATTATTACGATTTTGTGCGTCCCGAAAAGAAGGAAGAGGGTTCCCTTTATTACCATCTGCTGGAAAACGACGGCAGGATCATCATCGAGGAGGCCGGAAATTATATCGGCGCAGAGCTGTTTATCGCATCCATCGCACTGACAGAGGGAGAAAAGGGCAACGTGCGCGCCATGAGCCGTTTCCGTCCCGAGATCCCGGTCCGCGGTGTGCAGTGGTATACGCCGGCACCCGGCACGGGCGGTGCCCATCGGGAAACATTACAGGAGATGGGTATGCGTTTCCGCAGGGATATCGATACGCCTTATACGGCGGTTACGGCGGAAGATTATGAGCGTCTTGCGCTGGAGACGCCGGGGCTCTGTCTCAGAAAGGCCCATGCGGTACTGGACGAGGCGGAAAACCTGGTACAGCTGGCGGTGCTGCCTGCCATGGAGGAAGAACGTCCGGTACTTTCGGAGGTATACCGCCAGGCCATCGTAAAGAGACTGGAGGAGCGCAGGCTCCTGACGACCAGGATCAATGTTGTCTCGCCGCGTTATGTGGAAGTGCATGTGCGCGGGACCGTTTATGTGCGGCAGTATTATTCGGATCCGAAGACCGAGATCGAGCGGACCATCGAGCGTCTTCTGGACGATGTGCATTCCGACAGGAATTTCGGACAGCCCCTACGCTTCCGCGACGTGTTTACGGCCATTGAAGCGCTGGAGTGTGTTTCTTTTGTATATGAACTTACGATCACGCCGGATGACCGCCAGCTGGCGGCTTATGTGGATTCGGATATTTATCCCGAAGCGGATGTGCTGTGCATGGCCGGCGAGATCTCGATCGAAACCGTAAAAGTTTAAAAGGCGGATATTGATCCGACAGGAGAAAAAACGTGAGCGATAAAAGATACCGTATCCGGAATAACCGCTGGCAGAGCGCATGCATGGAAGGTTTTGAGATCCTTCCGGATGACGCTGTGCGTACGATCACTAAGGGTGAGGACGGTGAAAACATCCATTTTCATACGATCTTTCTCGCGCCGATCGACAGTGCGGCGGAGGATTCCGAATGGGGCAGGATCTCCCTAAAGGCAAAACACGGCGGAGATACGGCTTTTTACATCTATGCCCTGGCCATGGACCGTCTGAAAGAAGAGGACGGTTTTTCCGGAAAGAGCGCAAGGGAATATTTTGCGGATCCTTCCGTGGACCGCGCCGAAAAACTGCGCATCATGCAGGAAGCGGGATGCATACGCAGCGTGAATCATACGGATATGCTGCTGTATTCCCTCAGGGGCCGCTATCTGTTCCTGGCGGTGGATGTGATCGGTGACGGTGTCGCAACGCTGTCGGATATGTGCGTCTATGCCCGGGGTGACAATTTCATGCAGACCTTCCCGGAGGTCTATCGTGAGCGCAACAGCTTTTTCCACCGCTGGATGTCGGTCTTTTCCAGCCTGTACAATGATCTGCAGGAAGAGATCGATACCCTGCCGAAGCTTTTAAATATCGATACCTGCCCGGCGGAGCTCCTGCCGGTATATGCATCGTGGCTGGGCATTGATATCAGCGGCGATTTCCTTTCGGAGGAGATCTGCAGGAACCTGGTGCGCGAGGGCTATCAGCTGAGCCGCAGGAAAGGCACAAAATGGGCGCTGGAGCGTATCATACAGATCGTGCTCGGCTGTGAAGCCGATGTGGTGGAGCATAACAAGCTGCGCGGCTATCTCCTTTCGGACGGAGCGCAGATCCCGACGCGTATGCGTTCGGGCGGCGTGCAGGATGTGACGGTGCTCATTCACGGGCAGATCCAGGAGACGACACGGCATCAGCTGATGTTTCTTCTGGAACAATTTACCCCTGTACGAGCGCGATTACATCTTGTACAATTGGAACAGAATGCTACAATGGATGGGAACGCATATCTTGATATGAATGCGGCGATCCCCGAAGGCAGTTCTCCCGTTCTGGATGACGATCTGGCTATGGGAAGCGTGCTGACACTAAAGTAAATGGAGGAAAGTAGGGAATGAGGATCACGGAAACGAGAGACGGCGATACGATTGTTCTGGAAGTAGAGGGACGCGTAGACACCAACACCAGCCCCGAGTTGCAGGATCAGATCCTGAGATCCTTTCAGAAGGTGAATGAACTGATCATGGATTTTGAGGAGCTGGAGTACATATCCTCTGCCGGACTCAGGGCGTTGCTTCTGGGACACAAGACAGCCATGTCCAAGGGAGGAGATCTCATCATCCGCAATGTGAATGAGGATGTGATGGAGATCTTTGAGGACACCGGCTTTTCGGATATCCTTAATATTGAGGAAGAATGATCCGTTTTGAAGATACGGGCATAAGCTATGATAATGGAAACAGCTGGGTTTTGCGGCATTTTGAAGCGCACATCCGGGAAGGGGAATTTGTACTTCTGACCGGGCCCAGCGGTGTCGGAAAAACCTCCCTGATCAAACTGATCTTACGGGAGATCCTGCCCCTGGAGGGGCGGGTCATTGTAGATCGCGAGGATGTCACAAAGCTTCCGGATCCTAAGATCCCGTACTATCGACGCAGACTGGGAGTGATCTTTCAGGATTTCAGGCTGATCCGCTCGCAATCCGTATTTGAGAATCTGAATATAAGCCGCAGGATCTACGGCTGGGGACAGAAGGAAAGCGAACAGCGCATCATGCATGTGCTGAAGTTTCTCGGAATGGATCATATGCACCGCCGTCTGCCGGACGAGCTTTCCGGGGGAGAACAGCAGAAGATCTGTCTGGCCAGGGCGATACTCAACGATCCGAAGATCTTACTCGCAGATGAGCCTACGAGAAATCTGGATCCCAGGACCTCACGGGAGTTTGCACGGCTGCTGGAGCTGATCCACCGGCAGGGAACAACGATCGTGATGGCTACGCATGATGCGGAAACGATAAAAAACGAAGCGGGAGAAGTGAGGGAACTCACTCTTTTCGCGCAGAAAGAGGAAGAAAAATGCGAAAAGGAAAGGGATTTGTAGGATTTTTGGCGTTTGTGTTCTTCATCGCGTCGATCGTCGCGCTGGTCATGGGACTGCCCGGCTGGGCGGTGATCGGCCTGATCCTTTTGCACAGCCTGTGCCTGATGCTCATGGCCTTCATGTACAGCCTGGAGCGTGCCGATTACACGGCGACCGAGGAACTGCAGAAGGAGCTCTCGGATCTTAAGGCGGACAGAGAGAACGAAAAGACGACCATGCAGCGGGCGCTGGATGCACGCGAGATCGAGCTGAACGATAAGACCGAAGAGCTGAAGCGTTTAAAGAGCGAAGCGGAGGCCAATGAACAGAAGCTTGCGACCTTAAAGGCTGCCGTTCATTCGGCGGAAGAGCAGCTGGAGGAAGCAAAGAACGATATCAACGAGTTTCTGCCTCCCGTGAATGATCCGCCCATCATGGTGGATATCATTAAGGTTGCAAGGGAAGCTTCGGACGAACTGGGCGAGGCTGCCCGCAAGGTGGGACTCAGCATACGCATTTCCTCCACCGAGGAGCAGCTTTATGTGAAAGCCCAGGCAGAGCGGCTTCTGATCCTTTTCCGCAATATCATCGACAACTCGATCAAGTATATGAACCGTGCGGGGTCACTGGTGATCACCATCTCCAGGGTAGAGGACGATATCTTCATCGTGCTCAAGGATACCGGCGCCGGTCTTAAAGAAGACGAGACAAAACATATCTTTGAACTGAACTATCAGGGATCCAACCGTATCAGCGGAAACGGTCTCGGCCTCACACAGGCCAAGGCCATCGTTGATTATTACGGAGGGACCATTTACGGAAAATCCATGCCGGATATGGGCATGGGTATCTATATTCAGCTGCCTGCAAGCAGGAAGATGAAGGAGGCCGAAGAATGAAGAAGGGTTCGAACATACTGCTGCTGATGATGGGGATCTACCTGATCATTGCCGTGGTGGTAGTGGTCATCCTGATCCCGAAGGGAGCAGCCAAAGGCGCCGAAGACAAAGAACCGGAGGGCATACAGGAGATGCGGGAAGCCCGCGTGATGGGCGACGCCAGCAGCGACCGCCCGGTAGACAGCAGCTGGGTGAACAGCGACGGCGTGGTCTCACTCAATGAAGCGGAGAGAGCCGCGCTTGCGACGCCTACCCCCACGCCCACGCCCGTTCCGGAACCGTCCAGGAAGTATTACGCCTTCAGTCTGAAGGATGTGAGCAGCTGGCTGAACGTCCGCAAGGAGCCGAAGAAGAGCTCGGCAGCCATTGACCGGCTGAAACCCGGCAGCACCGGCTATATCCTCGAAGAGGGTGAGGAATGGTCGCTGGTGATCAGTGAGGACGGAAAGATCAAAGGCTACTGTTTTAACGAGTATCTGTCCATTAAAGAGGTGGCGGCAGCGGATTATCCGGAGGAGTACCGAGACTGATGAGTGTCGTTGTAGACAGGCTGGTACAGCAAAACCGCAGGAATGCGGAGAAGAAAAAAAGGCAGCAGCTCGAGGAAGACGAGGAGTGGATGACCTATGCCGTCCGTCAGCGCATGACGCCCATCAATAAAGACAAGGGCGTTTTTCCTGAGGAAAGCAGCGGGATCAATACAAGAGAAAGTGTATTTGACAGAACAGCGATATTTCGCACCCAAGGGGATGAGTAAAGCATGGCTGGAAGAAAGAAAAAAACGGAAGAAAACGCAGAACAGGAGATCCTGGAAGAGCTGACGGCGGAAGAACCCGAAAAGAAAGCAGCCGGGAAAAAAGAGACGAAAAAGGAGGCTGCTTCGGAAAGTGTCTCCGATCCGTCCGTGAAGCCGTATGAAAGTTACGGCGAGTACATGGATCACGTCTTTGCCTGTGTCAATACGGCGCTGGACCGCTATATCGAAGGCATGAAGCTCATCTATGCCGCAGGGAACGGCGGCTATAAAAACGTCCTTTATCCGGATCTGGAGGTAGCTTCGGATGTGTGCCGGGAGAAGCTGGAGAGCTTTGAAAAGCGGCAGCAGAACGGCAGTGAGGCAGCACTTCCGGGAGAAGAAGAGGCGGCTCTGGAGGAAGATACCCTTGGGGATCTGGATGCCGATCTGCTGGATCTGCTCGGAAGCTTCGGAGGTTCGGATGAAAGCGAGAGCATTCCCGAAAAGACGAAGGCGGCGGTATCGGAAGGGACGCTTGAGGAGCGCCTTAAGCATATCGGAGCCAGAGCCGAGAAGACGGTCGAGGCCGGGATCGCACTGCCTTTTTATTCCCTGGCCAAAAAGCTGGATTTTGAACCCTTTACCCTGTTCTGCTTCGCCTGCGGTGTGCTTTCATCCACCCAGACGGATTACGCGGGGGTATTCCAGATCGTAAACGAAAACGGCGGGCTGTCGGCACCGACCATCGAAGCCGCGGCGAAGCTTTATTTCAGCGATAAATTTTCCATCACCAATGCCTACGGTGATATGTCGGCCTGCCTGGAGCAGCTCATGCCCATCCTGAACCTGGATGTGCGGCAGAGCATGCCTTTCTCCACGGCGGTATCTCCCGACAAGCGTATGATCGACTTCCTTTTCGGCCGTCATCCCCTGCGTACGGATGAAAATTACGACCGATTCTTTTCCATGCTCGCCACGGACGAGGAGCTGGATCCTGTTATGGCCAACGCTTCTGTGCTGGATGCCATGGAGATCGCCTATTCGGAAGGCACCAGGATCTTTTATTACTACGGCGATGAAGGCAGCGGCCGTAAATTCTTCGTGCGGAATTTCTGCGAAAAGAACGGGCTGCGGGCCGTTACCATCAACTGCAAGAAGCTTTTTGAATATGATTTCCAGTTTGTGAACAAAGCGCTCTGGGCCGTGACCCGCGAGTGTATCCTGACCAACGCCTGCTGCTGTCTTACGGATCTGCAGTACAGGGATGAGGAGAAGGAAAAATTCTTCGGTTATATGGATCTGGCCTTTGCAAAGCTTACGGAAAAGAAGATCACCGTGTTTGCGATGTCCAAGCTCAACATCTCCATGAAGGAGATCACGAAGGAGTACTTTGCGGAGTTTGAACTGCCCACGCCTACCACCACCGAACGTTTCGAATGCTGGAAGTATTTTGCACAGAAGTATACCTTCGATGATGACGTGGATCTGCTGGAGATGTCCACGAAATTCGTGTTCACCGCGGGCAAGATCAAGGACGCCCTGAAGGAAGCCAGGAACCTTTCGGTCATGGATAAGGAGACGCAGATCTCCCGTAAGAACCTCTTTAAGGGCTGTAACCGGCAGATGTCCTCCGAGCTTTCCCAGAAGGCGACGAGAGTGGATGCGAAGTTCGGCTTTGACGATATCGTCATGAACCCGAGCCAGAGAGAGACGATCACCCATGCGATCGAGCAGATGAATTTCAAGAAACAGGTCTACGAGCAGTGGAATTACACGAAGAAATATCCATACGGCCGCGGCCTTACGGTGCTTCTTTTCGGAGCTCCCGGTACCGGTAAATCCATGATGGCGCAGGTGCTTGCCCACGAACTGAATCTGGAGCTTTACCGCGTGGATATCTCCAAGGTCGTGGATAAATACGTCGGTGAAACGGAAAAATCCCTGTCGATGATCTTCCGCGAGGCAAAGAAGTGTAACGTCGTACTTTTCTTCGATGAGTGCGATACCATCTTTGCAAAACGTTCGGATGACGGCGGTTCCAACCAGGCTTCGGCCAACAATAAGACCGCACTGCTCCTTCAGGAAATGGAAGCTTACGACGGCGTGTGCGTACTGGCCACCAACTACAAGCACAATATCGACCCCGCTTTCTTCCGAAGAATGAAATATATCGTGGAATTCCAGTTCCCGAATGCGGATACCAGAGAGATGCTCTGGAGGACTACGATCCCCAAGACCACGCCGCTTGACGAGGATGTGGATATCCGTTATCTGGCTGAGAAATACGAGTTTGCCGGTGGTAATATCAAGAACTGTATCCTCAACGCAGCATTCCTGGCGGCGGCCGATCCCACGGCCGACGGCAAGGTATGCATGCGGCATTATCTGAATGCGATCAAATACGAGTTTGTCAAGGTCGGTAAGGTATTTACCAAGGCGGATTTCGAGCCCTATGCCGAACAGGTCGGGCTGGCATAAGAAAGGATCTTTATGGCAGAATATGCGTTTGTTTTACCTGAAGCGCTTCTAGGGGAGATCGGATGGATCGGAGCGGAAAATCTGGATCCGTTCCGATCCCTTTTACTACCGGAATGCGGTACGGCAAAGGACGATCCTCTGCTTCATATGATGAAAGGAAAATTTGCAAAACAGTAAACGATGGCAAGAAAAAAGGCAGAAACAAAAAAAGAAGAGATAAGAGAAAATACCGGAGAGACCGCGGATACGGCACTCCGTGCCCTGGCGGCGATGGGAGCCCTGCGGCTTTCACTGCTGCTGAAGGACAGGGTGGAGGAAGAGCTTTTTTCCCGTTATCCCCGGCTGCTTATAGCCGATGTGAAGGAAGACGAGCTTCTGGAGGGAGAGGCTTTCTTTTTCACCCGGCCGGAGCTGGCAGGACTTTTTTCGATCCTGGGCTGGAATGAGGTGGCACGTTCCCTTGTAGAACTGCTCTGCCTGCGTTTTATGGACCGACACGCGGAGGAAGTGCTGGAACTGGCTAACAGCGGAAACGGCAGGGGTGTAAATCTGCTGACGGCGGCCCGTGCCGCCGGCTATACCGGGATGACGGATGAAGCGCTGGTGTCGATGCGGGAGGCGGCGGAGAAGCTGCGCTTCCTTCTGGGTGCTCCCGAAGAAGCGGGGGAGGATTTTCACAGGGCCGTATACCGCCTGGATGAATATCTCCTGGGACGCCTGGGCGGAAGTGAAGAGATGGACCGCGCTTTTGCGGAATTTGCCGGAAAGCGCAACTGCGGGGAGGAAATGGCGCCGCTGTACGGAGTGGATGCCGAGCGGAAGATGCTTGTGAAACGCCTTAAGGAGCATGAGGGGGCTTTTGATCTGCTCATCTCCGGAGAGCGGGAGAGCGGGCGCTACAGTCTGGTAGCGGCGGCGTGCGAGGAGTGTGACATCGACCTCCTGACGGTGGAGTTTGATTATATCTGCGGGACCCAGGAGCCGAAGGAGGTTCTGCGGCGTCTGGTGCGCAGCTGCATTCTGGAGAACAGGGCGCTGGTCGTGCGGGGTATAAAGCGGGTAAAGGATGCGGATTTCCTGATTGGCAGACTGGAACGTCTTTACCGCATGCATTGCAGCAAGCCTTTATTCCTGCTGACGGAGCCGGAGGTAAAGCTCATCCCGGTCCTGTGCAGTGAGTATTTTGCATTGCGTATCCCCCGTGGCGCGGCTATGGCGCTGGCGCTCTGGAAGGGTTACCTTCCGAAGAAGAATAAGGAGCTGGCGGAATCCCTGGCTTCCAAGATGACTCTCACGGCCGGACAGATCCGGCGTGTTGCCCGGGCCATGGAAACGGAAGCCGCGGCAGGCGAAAAGATCGACGAGCGCATGATCTGCCGGCTCTGCTATGAGGTGCTGGACGACGGCCGTTATGACAATATTAAGCGCGTGGAACCCGGCTTTACGCTGGAAGACTTAAAGATCGACGAGCGCAACCGTAATGTATTGAACGATATCGTAAAACAGGTGGAGCTGCGCCATGCGGTCTATGACGGCTGGAACTTAAAGAAGAAATACGCCTACGGCCGCTGCGTATCCGTGATCCTGGCGGGCCCTCCCGGTACCGGCAAGACGATGACCGTCCACGCCCTCGCCGGGCAGCTGGGACTGGAGCTCTACAAGGTGGACCTGTCCCAGATCGTGGACAAATATATCGGCGAGACCGAGAAGCGCCTGGAAGAGGTCTTCACGCGGGCGCAGAAGAGCAACATGATCCTTTTCTTTGACGAGGCGGATGCCGTGATGGGCAAGCGCTCGGAGGTGAAGGATTCCAAGGACAAATATGCCAATACCGAGATCTCTTTCATCCTGCAGAGGATCGAGGAATACGACGGGATCGTACTGCTGGCCACCAATAACCTGCAGAACATCGACCAGGCTTTTATGCGGCGTATCCGCTATGTACTGAGCTTCCAGCTGCCGGATAAGGAGACCAGAAAGGGGATATGGGAAAGCGCTTTCGGAAAAGACGTTCCCCTGGCTAAAGATATCGATTACGAATTCCTGGCTGAGAAATTCGAGCTTTCCGGCGGCGAGATCAAGAATATCGTGCTCAACGCCGTGTTTTACGGCTGTGCCGACGGCGGCGAAGTGGGCATGCCCCATATCATGAAAGCACTGTACCGTGAGAACACAAAACTTAAGCGCATCGCGTTTGACGGAGATTACGGCGGTTACGCATA
>JAEELW010000079.1 GCA_016282915.1 Lachnospiraceae bacterium
GGCATCCAGCCGATCTGCTTCGAGAACGCAAAGTGGGCTTACACGGTAGGCGCAGCCATCGCGATCAAGAAGGGCTGCCGCAAGGCTGCCGATGCCGCTGCCGCTATCGGCGAAGGCCTTCAGGCTTTCTGCATCCCCGGCTCCGTTGCCGACACCCGTAAGGTTGGTCTGGGCCACGGCAATCTGGGCAAGATGCTCCTGGAAGAAGAGACCGAGTGCTTCGCATTCCTGGCCGGCCACGAGTCCTTCGCAGCTGCGGAAGGCGCTATCGGTATCGCCGAGAAGGCAAACAAGGTACGCCAGAAACCCCTGCGCGTTATCTTAAACGGTCTGGGCAAGGATGCCGCACAGATCATCTCCCGTATCAACGGCTTCACCTTCGTTGAGACCGAGTATGATCCTTACACGAACACCGTTAAGGAAGTTTCCAGAAAGTGCTATTCCAAGGATGCGAACAGCCCCCGTGCAAAGGTCAACTGCTACGGCGCGAACGATGTGTGCGAAGGCGTTGCCATCATGTGGAAAGAGAACGTGGATGTTTCCATCACCGGCAACTCCACCAACCCTACCCGCTTCCAGCATCCCGTTGCAGGCACCTACAAGAAGGAACGCCTCGAAGCCGGCAAGAAGTACTTCTCCGTTGCTTCCGGCGGCGGTACCGGACGTACGCTGCACCCCGATAACATGGCTGCAGGTCCCGCTTCCTACGGCATGACCGACACCATGGGCCGTATGCACTCCGATGCTCAGTTCGCCGGTTCCTCTTCGGTTCCCGCACACGTGGAGATGATGGGTCTGATCGGTGCAGGCAACAACCCGATGGTCGGTATGACCGTTTCCGTTGCGGTTTCCATCGAAGAAGCTGCAAAGGCCGGAAAGTTCTGATCGATCCCGGAAAATAAAAAAAGACTGCCGCATCCGCTGAGGGTGCGGCAGTTTTTTTAGTTGTCTTCAGACCAGATTCAGTATATCGATAAAGCCGGTATCCTCAAAGATCCCCATCACATCCTCCGAAGCTCCGCTGATGATCATGGTCCCGTACTGCAAATCCATGGTCTTCTGCACCATAAGCAGCACGCGCAGCCCTGCCGAAGAGATATAGGTCAGTTCCCGTATATCGAACTCCAGATCCGTAACGCGTCAAGCGAGGGCTTAAGCTCATTCTCGAGCCGGGGCGCGCCCACCGTATCCAGGCGCCCTGTAAGGCTGATCTTCAGCTTCTTTCCTTCTTTCGTTTTGTGAAACTTCAGCATTTCTTCTCCCTCCCGGATACGCATAAACATTGATGATTTATAATACCATCTTTTCCATATGCTATCAGGTTGATATGCAGGTGTGTTAAGCCGGGAACCACAAGGTCCGTCCCCCCGTTTTCCCGCGATCCGTTCAGATCTGGATATCGACGCTGCCGCCCGCAAAGGCTTCTGTGGGTGGTGCCGCCGCGGCTGCTGCCGGAAATACCATCGCCGGAAGTGCCTGGCTGCCGGACGGTAAAGCTCCTGCCGCGGCTCCTTTGGCCAGCTGGTGCCGTATCATATCCTTCAGATAATCCATATCCGCCTTTACGATCGCCTTATTCTCCGCATTGCGGTGTTTCCGTTTCAGCTCCTTCAGTTCTTCTTCGCTCATATGGGGATCCATGAATTCCAGACTCTCCATCAGCTCCATGGCCTCTTCCAGTTCCTTCAGCGTCTCTTCCCCGTATTCCGAGAGCATTTCATTCAGCTCCGCGAGCATCTCCTCCGTTCCGCCCTCTTCTTCCGCCTCCGCAAGGATATCCTCTCTTTCTTCGAGGATCTCATCCTCCCTCTGCGAGAGCTTTTCTTCCTCCTCCGAGATGAGCGCATCCTTAACGCCCTCTGCGGCTTCTTCCGATGTTTCCGTTCTCTCATCCTGCTCCTGCGTATGCTCTGCCAGCTCTTCCAGCTCCAGATGATGCTTCTTTTTCCGGGCGACGATCTCCATGCGCTTTGCATGGGTCAGGGCAAACTGCAGCTCATCGGGATCGCCCTCTTTGGAAGCGATCTTCCGTTTCATCTCCACAACCTTCCGTTTGGCCGCCAGCAGGGCCTGTCCTGCGCTGACGGGTGTCTTTGCCCTCAGTATCCTGCCTGCCACTTCTTTATAATTGTAACGGACCGGCTTTTTCAGCTTCTGTTCTTTTTTCTTATCCCTGCTCTCCGTCCGCTGCAGATAACCGTTCTGCTTATCCTGTATCGTTCCGGTATAAACCGTCCTCGTCCGTTTTTTGCGGGCCGCTTCCTCTGCGCCTTCCTGCAGCGCAGCTTCTTCCTGCTCTTCATAGGTCGCGGAATAGCGTTCGTCCTTCTTCGGCCTGCTTTCGCTCTGCTTTAGAGCGCGGACCTGTTCACGCAGTTCACCTCTGCGGGTATTCTTATTTACCGTGGAAGACGCAGCCGGACGGGCTGCGCCGGTATAGGAAGCTCCGTATGTGCGGGTCCCCCGCGCAAAAGCCGAAAGCATTCTGATCGTAGACATTGTTCCCTACCTCCCTGTAGCTTACAATGAAATCCTTTTCCTCCGCACAAAAACAAAAGTGCTTATCTTTTTTATCGGCAGCTCTCCATGCAAAATGAAGAGCCGGCGCAAAAAAAGACCGGCAGAGCGCCGGTCTTTTTCTTTTCATGCAAATGTCCGCTGCCGGAAGGCTATGCCGCCAGATCCCTCCGCTCGTAGCACACAAAGGCCGATACCGCCGCAAGCAATGCGACCGCAATGCCGATGACCACCGCCGCCGTACGTATCTCCGCACCGGAAAAGATCTCCGAAGCATTCGCGTAGGAAAAAGGTCCGACGAAGATATAATCCTTCAGATCCGGCACCACTCTCCCGATGATGTCATAGAGGTAAAAGATCAGGGCGATGCCGATCCCGAGGCCCATACGGTTTTTCCCAGACAAGGCGGATATGGCAAAGCAGACCGCCGCGATCTCCACATTCATCAGAAACTGTCCGCTCATAAAGAGTGCAAATTCCTTTACCGGAAGCTCCTCCCCGAGGAAGGCAAAGCCGGCGATATAAAGCGCGGTACATACAAGTGTAAAGCCCAGCAGCGCAGCAAAGACGCAGAGCCCCTTGGCTGCCAGCACCTTCTTTCTTGACAGCGGCAGTGAAAAGAGGAATTCCCCGCTGTGGCCTTCTTCTTCCTTCGACAGGATCCCGATCGCCAGGATCGCCGCAAACATCGCGCTCCCCAGACCGTGCACGGTCCCCACCTCAGTGGCGAAGAAGCCTTCGATCGTCGCGATGCTTAAGGTACTCATTCCGAAAGCATCCGAAAACGCGCCCATTTTGGAAAAGGCATCCGCCATGTTTTCCATATCCCCCTGCATGCTCTCATAAAGCGTGATGCAGAAGAAACCGAGTCCGCCCACCACCAGGCTCCAGATCAGAAACGTCCGGATGTTCATTTTACATTCGTTCAAAAATACTCTCTTCATTTTTTTCACCTCCAGATATCTGTTAACAGGATGCCGTGTTCATGACTCGTCTTCCTCATAGTAACTCAGGAAAGTGTCATCATCGATCTCATGCGAATCCAGCATCATCAGCCGCCCTTCCCGCATGATCGCCGCGTTCCTGCAATACTTGTTCACTTCCGACAGCACGTGCGTGGATAAAAGGCAGGTGGTTCCCTGATCAACATACTCGTTGATCAGTTCAAAAAAGCGCTTCTGGATCAGCGGATCCAGGCCGCTGGTGGGCTCGTCAAAAATAAAGAGTTTCGGTTTATGCTGCATCGCGCAGACGATGCTGACTTTTTTCCGGTTTCCCAGAGAAAGCTCCTTTATCCTTTTGTTCGTATCCAGCTTCAGCCGCTCGCAGAGCATCTCCGCCTCTTTCCTGCAGTCCTTCCTGCGTACGGCCGCCGCATAGGCGATCACCTCCGATACTTTCATGCTGTTGTAGAACCAGGCCTCCGAAGGCATGTAGCCCACCTCGGCAAGGATCTTTTCATGATCCTTAACGCTGTCCATCCCGAGAATGGTGATCTTTCCCTGATCGAATTTCAGAAAGCCGAGCATCGAACGTATCGTTGTGGACTTTCCCGCACCGTTCGGTCCGATAAAGCCAAAGATATCCCCTTCCGCAACCTTCAGCGAGACGTCCTCGACACCTCTGGCCTTTCCGTAGTTTTTCGTAAGTTTTTCTATCTCGATCGCGTATCCCATAGCCGCCTCCTTTCTTCTGATCCTAACTTAACAGAAATAAAAAACGGGAACAATAGCTGTTCCCGTAAGCTGCACTTATAAGCGGCTGAGTTTCACTTTCGGTGTTCCGTCTGAAAGATCTTCAGCTCCTCATTGAGCTTTTTGTCATCGATCCTTCTCTTCGTCCGGTAGATCAGGAACACGCAGAGATAGGTGAGCAGGATATAGGCTGCAAAACAGAGCGTGACCATCAGCTTCCCCTCGAACCAGCCGCAGAAATAGGAGACCGCGCCGTATATGGCCGTACAGATCAGCATGCCCGCGCCTTCCCGCAGCTTCAGGCTTTCCGCCTCGTCAAAATTTCCGAAAGCATAGACCTGCACATAGCCGATAAGATAGCAGCAGACGATCATCTCGCCCATATGCAGGATGCTTGCTTCAAAGCTTCCGCAGATCATCCGCCAGACACAGTAGAAAAACAGAAAGGCGAAAAAATACAGACAGGCCTTAAACTCGATGCCGATCTCCCGCGTCAGGTATCTTTCCCATAATGTGATTTTTTTTTCTTCTTTCATCTTAGCGTTCCCCCTTCAGGATCCTGCGGAATTCCGAGGCGTATCTTCTGGAGATGATGATGTGTTCCCCTCCCTCCATCGTCGCGTCGATACGGTTGGAGGAAAGGCTCTTCAGTGATGCGACCCGGTTGATATTGATCACCATGGATTTGCTGCAGCGGAAAAAACTCTCATCTGCCCATTCGCTCATAAACGAGCTGAGGCTTCCCTCCATACGCAGCACCTTATCTGCCGTATATGCAAAGACAGCATCGTCTACCGACTCCAGATACAGGATCGCAGCCGGCTCAATGCTGACGCGCTGCCCGTCGGCTTTCCCCCAGAGCCTGCCGCCCTGCCCGCTCAGGATCCCGACGATCCTGTCCACGGCCGGGTTCGGCTCGATATAGCGGATCACGATGCTCTCCTCGCCCTCCGCGATCTTTTGGATGTCGATCTTCATCCCTTCCTGTCTGTCCTTTCCCTTCCTGCGTTACTTCCGAACGGCCGCAGCCGCTTCTTCTCCCTCACGCCCCGATCGGATGACCGCATTCGCGGCAGAATTTCCCGCCTTCCAGCTTTGCGCCGCATTCCCTGCAGAACTTCGGACGGCCCGCCGCCTGCACCGTCGTCTCTTCCCGCGCTGCCCCGCCGCTTTCCGCCTGTGCCGCTGCGGCTTCCGGTGCCGCCATCATTTGTGCCGCGACGAGCGGAAGCGCTCCCGCACTGTTTGCGGCCGCGAGCTGTAGCGCCTCGGCCTGTGCCGATGCCAGCGCCGCGTTTACCATGGCGGGGTCGCGCAATACAGCCATCTTCTGGAAATCCCTTACGATGCCGCTGTCCTTCTCCGTCAGGGAAAAAACCGTGATCCCGACCGACACGAACTCGATCCCCCTGGTTTCAAAGATCTTTTCCTTTGTAAGCTCACAGATCCTCTCTTCGATCTCCGGCAGCCTCTCCCCGATCTGCGAGCTGCGCATGCCTTCGCCGGCGATCTGCCCGAAAGCCGCAAGAAGTATGCTCCGCACTTCATTCCCCATCACACGCAGCAGATAGGAGGCCCGGTAAACATGCTCGATGTTTCCCATGAGCTGTTTATAGATCTTTACGGGATCGGCGATCCTGTAGGTATAATAAGCGGATACCGACAGGGTGCAGTCGATATCGATGCCTCTGTCCTCATCATAAAAACGGAAGGGTATGCCGCTGTCCGTCACCGTTTCTCCCGGCATCTCCTTCATGTTGAGATAATACACGCGGTGGGTGACCGGCGGCGCCTCGCCGCCGAAAGAAAACCTTCTTCCGAATTCTTTTCCCAGCCCCTTCAGTCCGGAACCGCCGAACACACCGGCGGTATCCCCGCTTTTGAATTTATGCTCTCCGGGTTCCCTGTATTCCGCGATGAGCTTTCCGTTACTCACCACGATGGCGGTCTCCCCGTCCGCCACCGCAATGACCGAACCGTCCGTCACGATATCTTCACTGCCGTGATTTACGCCCTTTTCCGCACTCATCCTTCTGGCGCGTACCATAAGGATATCCGCCGGGATCGCGTCGCAATAAAAGTATTCTTTCCACTGATCCGCCGCCATGGAGCTTGCCGAAGCCGCCGCCGCTTTTAATATCCCCATATCCTTCTCCTCCGATCAACGCATGACCCTTATACAAACCTGCCGATCAATGTTTCGACCCGCAGCCGCGAAGCAGTTGCGTGGCTCGGGTCTGAACTTTTAACAGACAATATCCATATATTTCAGTATAGCAGACTGCACCCGCCGTGGCAAATCCAGCGTCTTCCCGCACATATCAAAAAGCGATAAAAAGCTTATCAAAAAATAAGCGGAACAAAAGACTTCTCCCGACTATACTCATCTTAACAACAAAAAACCAGCCCACGGAAACACAGGAGGTGAAAAATATGAGTATCTTCAGTAAAAAGGAAAAGATCTTTGTGAACTCTGATCAGCAGAAGGATTCCCTGATCGAAAAACTGGAAAAAGCCGGCGTCGAGTACGTCATCCGCGAGAACGAAGACATTGTGAACAACAGCTCTTCCTGCATCGTGATCATACAGGCCAAAGACAGGGCCAAGATCGCCTAGACCCTCCCCCTCGATCGAACAGGCGGGATTTCCCCTGTCCGATCGTCGCGTCGGCCGTAAAAGGGTCAGTCCTGAAAACAGGCGCCCGCAAAACGGCTATATCGCGAAAAAGCCCCGGAGCAGAAAGCTCCGGGGTTTTTTAATTCTGTTCTGTTATTTAACAATGCCCGACCGCTTCCACAGTCCCGAAGCTGCGCAGAGTCCGGCGATCGACGGACAACAACGCTGTTGAGGATCCCGCTGAGGATCCGGTATGTAAGGCAGCACTGCCCCTGCTTATACCTACTGAAGAAAGTTGCTCTTCCTGTCCGGTATGCTGAAATCCGGATGCTCGCCCAGCCAGCCGTTCTGCGGCATGCAGGAAAGCATCGCTACTTCATCCTCCGTAAGCGCAAAATCAAACACGTCCAGATTCGCTTCCATATGCTCCCGCGAGGACGCCTTCGGGATGGGAAGTATCCCCTTCTGGAGCAGGAAGCGGAGATTGATCTGCTGCACACTCTTTCCGTATTTCGCCGCCAGCTTCGGAAGGATGCCGTTTCCGATGGAGGCATTCACGCGGCCGTGCCCCAGAGGACTCCATGCCATGGGCAGCACGTCATTTTCCTTACAGAACGCGACCGCTGCTTCCTGGGAATACGCCGGATGCAGCTCCAGCTGGTCGACAACGGGACGTATCCTGCAATGCGCAAGGATGTTCTTCAGGTGATGCGGCAGGAAATTGCTGAGCCCGAGACGCCGGACTTTTCCCTTATCCACCAGTTTCTCCATAGCCTGCCAGGTCTCGATATCCAGCTGTTTCCAGTCTTCGTCCTCCGCGCCGCTCTGTCTGGGCCAGTGGATCATGTAGATATCCACGTAATCCGTCTGAAGCCGCGTAAGCGACCTTTCCAGCGCCGCTCCCACATTTTCCGCGCCCATCTCATCGGTCCAGAGCTTGGTCTCGATGACCAGCTCCTTTCTGGGGATCCCGCTCTCCTTCACGGCAGCTCCCAGCGCCCGTTCCGTTTCATAAAGCGACGCGGTATCGAAAAAACGATAGCCGCATTCCATTGCCTGAAGTATCGCCGCTTTATTGTCCGCAAAAGCGTCATTAAAGGTCCCGAAGCCGATCTGCGGGATCAGCGCTCCGTCGTTTAAAGTGAATGTTCGTTCCATCCCATCTCCTCCAGTACTTTATCGATAAGCTCCGCGTTCTTTATCGAAAAATCAGCGGAGATATGCGGCTTTTCCCCTTCCAGGATACAGCGTCCCAGCTGGCCGAGTTCCAGCGAATAATTCTGGGAGACCGAGACCTTTCTATCCGTCACGCCTTCCCTCGTAAAGATCCGGTACGAAAGTTCCCCCTCCTGATTGTATTCCACTTCGGAACGTATGCTTCCTTTGCTCCCGTGGATATACAGCCGGTCAAAACGGGAATTGGAATTCTCCCCCAGGATCATGCCCACGTTAAAGGACGCGCGCACGCCGTTCTTAAAGCGGATCAGCCCCGCCGTCATCAGATCCACGCCCAGCTCCGAAAACTCCGCATCCGCCCTGACAAAGTCCGGCTCGGAATCCGTAAGCGAAAGGATCATGGTGGTACAGTAGCAGCCCAGATCATACATCGCGCCGCCGCCCTGCTCTCTGTGCAGGCGGAAATCCTCCTTATAGCCCTGGGTCACGAAGGCGGTATCGATATAGTCGATGTCCCCGATGATCCCGTCCGCGATATCCTTCTTCAGCGCCTCCACATAAGGACTGTGAAGGTAGGCATAAGCCTCCATCAGGATCACGCCGTTTTCTTCGGCTGTCTGGTACATCTCCTTTGCCTCTTTTGCATTCAGCGCAAGCGGCTTCTCGCACAGGACATGCTTTCCCTTTTGAAGCGCCGCTTTCACCCATTTCAGATGCAGATCGTTCGGAAGCGGGATATATACCGCCTGCACCTCAGGATCCTCAAGCAATGCCTCGTATCCTTCATAGGCTTTCTGAAAGCCGAATTCCTTTTGAAAAGCTTCCGCCTTTTCAAGACTTCTTCCTGCGACCGCGTAAAGCTCGCAGTTTTCCGTAAGCTTCATTCCCGGGATCGTACAGCCTCTCGCGATATTGGCCGTTCCCAGTACGCCCCATTTTACTCTTTGCATCTCTTTCTCCTTTCCGCAAAAGCTGCCGTCATTACGGCCGGCTTCAGACCGCTTCCTTTGCCTTCTCCAGCGCTTCGATCACCCGGTCGCACCAGGCGTCAAATTCGGGATCTTCCTTCTGGCACTCCTCCGGGTGCGCCAGTACATAATCCAGCGCATAACGCACGCCCATATCAAAGCGCACCTTTGTCCGCATATCGGGAACCGCGCGCTTCAGTTTTGTATTGTCGAATACCACCGATACGGACTTGTCACCCGCAAGCGAACCGGTATAGTCGAAACCGTATTTATCGCCCACTGCCCTCAGGAAATCGGTGGAAACATGATAGGCGTTCAGCTTTACGCCCAGCGCATCCGCAATGGTCTCGTAGATCTGATCCCAGCTCAGCGTTTCGTCCGAAGTGATCTGGAAAGCTTCGCCGATCGCATGGCGGTTGCCCATCAGCCCGGTATAGCCGACGGCAAAATCCGCATTCCAGGTAAGGGTCCAGAGACTGGAACCGTCGCCCTGGATGATGACCGGCTTTCCTTCCTGCATGCGTTTGATCACCTGCCAGAATCCGTTCTTTCCGTGTACGCCGAGAGGGATGTTCCTCTCGTCATAGGTATGACTGGGTCGAACGATGGTTACTGGGAAGCCGTTCTCCTTATACATCTTCATCAGGAACTCCTCGCAGGCGATCTTGTCCCTGGAATACTGCCAGTACGGATTGGCCAGCGCCGTCCCTTCGGTGATGATATGGGAAGCCGCGGGCTTATGGTAAGCCGATGCGGAACTGATATAGATATACTGTGCGCATCTGCCGGCAAAGAGGCGGTAGTCGCGCTCAACCTGAGGCAGGGTAAAACCGATGAATTCGCAGACCGAATCAAAGTTCATATCCCCGAGTTTTTCCAGGACCGCCTTTTCATCACCGATATCCGCGATGATCTGATGAACTCCTTCCGGGAGCACACCTGCGCGGTTTCCGCGGTTCAATACCCACACGTCCCAGTCCAGCTCGTTCACCAGTCTTTTGACGACCGCGGTACTGATCGTTCCCGTCCCGCCTATAAACAATGCTCTTTTTTTCATCGGCTTCTCCTTTCCGTCCCCTTTTCTGCCGGGTGCCGCAGCCGTCCTGTCCGCGCTGCGTTTCCCCGAAAAAAAAATCTGCTGCTTGCTCATGAGTATAATATACTCTTTATGATGCCTACGGATTGCTTCGTGCTTCGCACTCTCGCATCTCCGCTCCGCTTCGGTCGGTGCCGGACGTGTGCCGCCGGCACACGGCACCCTACGACCATTCGCAATCGGTAACGCCCCCTCCCTTCGGTCGGCGGCAAACTCCGCAGGAATGCCTAAAAAACAGGCATTCTGCTACTTGCTCATGTTCGTGCGGGTCCCAAGCTCATGAGCCGAATCATGCAAGCATGTTCGTCTCATGAGTTTCGGACCCTGGCATCATATCATGATACCATCTCCCCTCCCGCATCTCTTCTTATTATCTGCCTCCCTTCCTATCAGTTTTTGTCGTTACGCCCTGTCCCGGTCGCTCCCTTCTCTTTCGTTACTTTTCACGGCCCCCGGACTGTGATAGTAAGCTTCCGTTTCCCATTCCGTCGTTCCGTTCCGCTTCCGATTGACGAAACGCCGCTTTTGGGGTATCGTATCTCTTATCGGAACTATAAAGTTCACCGCACGAAGAAAGGACACACAGCTATGGAAAATACCATTGTCGAAAAAGGCCCCATCACGGACGAGCTGCTGGAAAACATGAACCGTTTCTGGCGCGCCGCCAACTATCTTTCCGCAGGACAGCTTTACCTGCTGGAAAACCCGCTTCTTAAGAAGCCTCTTACCCCGGAGATGATCAAACGCAAGATCGTCGGCCACTGGGGAACCGTTCCCGGGCAGAACTTCATCTTTGTCCACTGCAACCGCGTGATCAAGCGCTATGATCTGGACATGATCCTGCTCTCCGGCCCCGGACACGGCGGAAACTTCTTTATCGCAAACGATTACCTGGATGGCTCCTACAGCGAGATCTATCCCAATATCTCCCAGGACGAAGCCGGCATGCAGAAACTGTTCAAGCAGTTCTCTTTCCCCGGCGGCGTACCCAGCCACTGCGCTCCCGAGACTCCCGGCTCCATTCATGAGGGCGGCGAGCTCGGCTATTCCATCGCCCACGGCTGCGGCGCCATCTTTGACAATCCCGATCTGATCGCCACGGTCGTCGTAGGCGACGGCGAAGCCGAGACCGGACCTCTTGCCACTTCCTGGCAGTGCAACAAATTCATCAATCCCGTGGGTGACGGCGCCCTGCTCCCGATCCTGCACTTAAACGGCTACAAGATCGCGAACCCTACCATCTTCGGCCGCCTCTCCAAACAGGAGCTGATCGATTTCTTCCACGGCAACGGCTGGGAGCCTTATTTCGTCGAAGGCGAAGAACCCATGGCCATGCACCGCGCGATGGCCGAGACCATGGATATCGTGATCGAAAAGATCAAGGAGATCCAGAAGAACGCACGTGAGACCGGCGACGCTACCCGTCCCGTATGGCCCATGATCGTGCTGCGCACGCCCAAGGGCTGGACCGGTCCCAAGGTCGTCGACGGCAACCGCATCGAGGGCAATTTCCTGGCCCACCAGGTACCCGTTATGATGGACAAGCCCGAGCACCTCGAGATCCTTTCCGAGTGGCTGCACAGCTATCATCCGGAAGAACTCTTTGATGAGAACGGAAAGATCCTGCCCGAGATCGCAGCTCTTGCTCCCGAAGGAGATAAGAGACTCGGCATGAATCCTCACGCCAACGGCGGAAAACTGCTGCGCGACCTGCGCCTGCCGGATTTCCGCAGCTATGCTTTCGATACCGGCGCACACGGTTCAAAAGAGAGCCAGGATACCGCCAACCTTTCCAATTACATCCGCGATATCTTCAAGCTGAACGAGGAGGCAAAGAACTTCCGTATCTTCTCGCCCGACGAGAACAATTCCAACCGCTTCTCTTCCGTTTTCGAAGTGGAGAACCGCGACTGGAATGCGGAACAGAGCGATATGGACGATCATCTTTCCCGCTTCGGCCGTGTCATGGATTCCATGCTCTCCGAGCATATGTGTGAAGGCTGGCTGGAAGGCTATCTGCTCACCGGCCGTCACGGCTTCTTCAATACCTACGAGGCCTTCTCCCGTATCATCGATTCCATGGGTGCACAGCACGCCAAGTGGCTGAAGGTCTGCAACCAGCTGCCCTGGAGAGAAGAGATCGCTTCCCTGAACCTGCTCATGTGCTCCACCGTATGGCAGCAGGACCACAACGGCTTTACCCATCAGGATCCCGGCTTTATGGATCATCTGGCAAACAAGAAGGCCGACGTGGTGCGTGTCTATCTTCCTGCCGATACCAACTGCCTGCTCTCCACGATGGATCACTGCTTAAAGAGCCGCAACTACGTGAACGTGGTGATCGCATCCAAGCATCCCCGTCCCCAGTGGCTGTCCATGCCCGAAGCCGTGAAGCACTGCACGCAGGGTATCAGCATCTGGGACTGGGCCTCCAATGACCAGGGGAAGGAACCGAACATCGTTTTTGCCAGCGCCGGCGAGACCCCTACACTGGAAGCACTTGCGGCGGTATCCATCCTCCGTAAGGAACTCCCCGACATAAAGATCCGTTTCATCAACGTCGTGGATCTCTTCAAGCTGGTACCTCAGAACGAGCATCCTCACGGCCTGTCCGATGCGGAATACGATATGCTCTTTACGACCAACAAGCCCGTGATCTTCAACTTCCACGGCTACGCGACCCTGGTACACGAGCTGACCTACCGCCGTCACAACAACCGTCTGATGCATGTACGCGGCTACAAGGAGGAAGGCACCATCACCACCGCCTTCGATGTGCGCGTACAGAACGATATCGACCGTTTCCACCTGGTACAGGATGCATTGAAATTCCTTCCCCAGCTGGGCAACCGCGGCGCATATCTCTATCAGAAGATGAGCGACAAACTGGTGGAGCACAAACAGTACATCAGCGACTACGGCGTAGATCTTCCCGAGATCGTCAACTGGAAGTGGGAAGACATCAACTGAAGCGCACAGGATCACCACAAAGATACAAAAAAAGTGCACCGCAGATGCGGTGCACTTTTTTTGAGGGGGGTAGAAACTGCTATGCAGGTTTCTTTATACTGAAAACTCTCCGTGAGGATAGCATCCGCGCCTTTGCAGACGGAATGCGGTGATATCGGGCAAGCTTATTTCAGCAGCTCTTCCACGGCCTTTCTGACCTCGCTCATCTCCGTCGTGGGCTCAAATCTGGCCACTACCTTACCTTCCCGGTCGATCAGGAATTTGGTGAAATTCCATTTGATATAGGCCTTCTCTCCGTACTTCTTGTTGTTCATATCGGAAAACTTCTTAAGCGCCGCATTCTTGATACCTTTCCCGAAACCCTCAAAAGGCTTTTCGGTCGCAAGGTAAGCAAAGAGCGGATCGGCATCTTCACCGTTCACCTCAAGCTTGGCGAACTGAGGGAAATCCGCCCCGAACTTGAGCGTGCAGAACTGATGGATCTCTTCTTCGGAACCCGGCGCCTGGTTTGCGAACTGGTTGCAGGGGAAATCCAGGATCTCAAATCCCCTGTCCTTCAGATCTTTATACATTTCTTCCAGCGGTGTATAGTGCGGCGTATATCCGCAGCCCGTTGCGGTATTGACGATCAGAAGCACCTTTCCTTCATAATCCTTCAGGCTCACTTCGTTTCCCGCTCTGTCCTTTACCATAAAATCATATACCGTTGCCATCTTTTCTTCCTCCTTCTGATCTCTGCTCTTTTGTATCCGCCTTTGAAGCCCTTCCGTTCCCTCTTCTTACGCGAAGGTTTTTCTAGGCCTCTTCATTTTTTTATTTTATGTTGTGCCAAATTTGCTTTTGCAAAATCAATATAACACGTTTTTTCCTGTCTGTCAATTGAAAATTTAAAAAAGTTATTGTATGATGCAAAAAGCAGGTATCATGCACTCTGCACGGCATTCCTTTAAGCCTCTGGAAGTGTTGTCCCTGCTATCATTACCACTTGTTTTAGAGAGCCGGAAAAGGAGTAAGAGCAGGATGGAGATGACCGTAGAACTCTTTGACAGTATCATCAACACCTCCCAGGACTGCGTATTCTGGAAGGACCGGGAGCGCCGCTTTCTCGGCGTAAATCAGGCTTTTCTGGACTATTACGGTTTCGACTCCGCAGAGGTATTGCTCGGCAAGACGGATGAAGATATGGGCTGGCACTCCGATCCCGAACCCTTCCGGCAGGATGAGGAACGGGTACTGCAGGGCCACAGCACCTACAAGGTACAGGGAAAATGCATCATCCGCGGGGAAGAGCGGGACATCATCGCTTCCAAACGGCCTTTATATGAAGACGGGCATATCGTCGGTCTGGTGGGCAGCTTTGTGGACATCACCGACGTCCTGCGCCGCAGGAACGGCCTGAACAGCGGCCAGATCGTTTACACACTCGAAAAGCTGCGGAAATACAGTTTTTTTGACCGCATCATCGATGACATCAGTCTGGATGAGATCCTGGATCCTCTGACCGGGGTCATATCCCGCTCCTATTCAATGCAGTTTGTTCATGCGCTGATCGCGGATCAGACGCCTTTCAGTTTTACGATGTTCGATCTCGACAATTTCAAAACGATCAACGACAGTTTCGGACACAGCGCCGGCGACAAGGTGCTGTCCACCGTTGCAAAGGGACTGGCCGAAGCCGCGGACGGCTGCGGGCTGGTAGGCCGTTTCGGCGGCGACGAACTGCTGATGATCGACCTGGTGAATACGGAGGCTGCCGATAAAACAGCCTTCTTTGAACAGCTCTATTCCTCTTCCAATGCGCTGCGCGTGGATATCGCTTTTGAAAACGGCTCGGCTCATATCACCGGAACAGCCGGCAGTGCGAGCTTTCCGAAAGACGCGGACAATTTCACGGATCTTTTCGCCCTGATCGACAAAATGCTCTACCTCGGAAAAAAACGCGGCCGGAACTGTTACACGGTCTATGATGAAGAACAGCATAAAGACATCGAAATGCGTAAGATCGTCAAACAGGGGATTTTTACCGAAATGCAGAAGCTCCGTGAAGCCGTGGAAAAAGCCCCTGGTTTTGAAAAACGTCTGAAAGCAGTCATGCCGCAGCTTGCGGAAACCCTTCAGATCCATGACCTGTATTACGTGCTGGAAGACGGACGTATGAAAGCAGTCCTGGATCCTTCTTTTGACCGGGATGCGTCCGACCTTCCACTGCTCATGAAAGAAGACGTTCTGACCGCAAGCGGGACGGACTCCCTGGAAAAAGAAGCCCCCGTCTTCTGCCGCAGCCTTGCAGACAGCGGTCTTGCATCCGTTCTTGTGGTAAAGATGCGCCATATGGACAAAGTATCCGGCTATCTGATCTGCGCCGTGGACCACGGCCACCGCATCTGGCACGAGAATGAATGTGCCGGTCTCTACTACCTGGCCGGGCTGCTGGCCTGATCCGCTCCGGCGCTCTTTCCGCCTTCGTTCTGCTGCCCACCGGCCGTATTCCCCCTTACGGAAGGATCATGCCGCTTTCTCACGGGACTCTTTCGGAAAATGCCGCCGCACGATGAAAAAGCAGATCAGATGCACGAGGGCCGTTACCGCCCAGGATATGGGATAGGACAGATAAAGCACTTCCAGTGTATGATGTGACTGAAAATACGTATAGATCCACACGATACGCAGACCGCAGGCTCCGAGCAGCGAAACGATCATCGGCAGTATCCCGTAGCCCAGGCCCCGGAGCGAACCGCAGACGACTTCCATGATGCCGCAGAGACAGTAAGTTGTCATGATGATGCGCATACGCGCCAGCCCGTAGGCGACAACGCCGGCATTTTCATTATACAGCCCGAGAAGCTGTGTCCCGAAAAGGTAAAACAGATTTCCCATGATCAGTCCGATCGCCGTCACCAGCAGGAAACAGTCTAAAAGGATACGATTGATACGCGAGTACTTTCCTCCCCCCAGATTCTGGCTGGTAAAGCTGATCGAAGCCTGATATACGGAATTCATCGAGGTATAGACAAAGCCCTCCAGACTCTGGCAGGCCGTATTCCCGGCCATGGCCGTTCCTCCGAAGAAATTGACCGATGACTGGATCAGGATATTTGAGATTGAAAAGAGGCTGCCCTGCAGTCCTGCGGGCAGGCCGATCTGCAGTATCCTTTTCATGATCCGCCGGTTGACGGACAGATCCCGGATGCGGAAACGGTACGAAGTCTCGGAGCGCGCCAGACAGCGCAATACCAGGAACGCGGACAGTCCCTGCGAAAGAACGGTCGCCAGCGCCACGCCTTCCACATTCATGTGAAGTACGATGACGAAGAAAAGATTCAGACAGACATTGACAACGCCGGCCACCGTCAGGAAAAAGAGCGGCCGTCTGGTATCTCCCACGGCGCGCAGGATGGCGCTGCCGAAATTGTATAGCATTATGACAGGGAGACCGCAGAAATAGATACGGATATAACGGACAGCCAGAGGAAGCACGTCCTCCGGCGTTCCCATAAGGATCAGTATCGGGCGGCACAGAAAGATCGCCGCGATCCCCACGGCAAAGCCCAGGATGATGCAGAGCATGAGCGAGGTATGGACGGCATCATGCACATCCCGGTCTCTTTTTGCGCCGAAATAGCGCGCCACCATAACATTGCTCCCGACGGAAACGCCGATGATGACGTTGATGAAGAAGTTGGTCAGCGAAGCGGTCGCGCCTATGGCCGCAAGCCCCAGTTCCGCGATCTCCTCCGTTTCGGAAAAACGACCGATGACCACCATATCCGCGGCATTGAAAAAAAGCTGCAGGATCCCGGAAAGCATCAGCGGCAATGAAAAAAGCAGAAGCTTCGGCATCAGCGCGCCGGAGCACATATCGATTTCAAGCGAACGTGTTTTCATTTCTTTACCGCATTTTCCCCACCGTTAAACAAAACGGCCGATCACCGAAAGCATCTCTTCCACCGTAAACGGTTTCGGGATATGCGCATTCATACCCGCGTCCAGCGCTTCCTTTACATCCGACTCAAAGGCGTTCGCCGTCATCGCGATGACCGGCACTGCCGCGATCGCCGGGTCCTCCAGCGCACGGATCCGTCTGGTCGCCTCCAGGCCGTCCATCACCGGCATCATCACATCCATCAGTACCAGATCGATCTCGCCGGGCTTTGAAGCCTTCATCTGACTCACGGCGTCGATCCCGTTATCCGTGGATCTTACATTAAAACCGTATTTCTGAAGCAGGCGCTCGGCCAGCTTCAGGTTCATGGGCGTATCGTCCACAACGAGAACGGTAATACCGCTGAAGTCCCGCTTCATGACGTCTTCCACAGCTTTTTCCTGCCCTTCTCCTGCCTCAGCAGCACTTACCGCCGTCAGAGGCAGTTCGATGATGAACTCGCTGCCCTCGCCGGGACTGCTCTTCAGGTCAATGGTTCCATGCATCATATTTACGATATTCCGTACGATCATCATGCCCAGTCCCGTTCCCTGCGTCTCATGAACGGTCTCGCTGTTTTCGCGGGAATAGGCTTCCCAGATATGCTCGCGGAATTCCTCGGACATTCCTATACCGCTGTCCTTTACGCGGATCTCATAGCTGATCCGCTCGCTCCGTTTCAGTATCTTACCCGAAAGGGATACGCTTCCGCCCTCCGGGGTGAATTTATATGCATTGGAAAGCAGGTTGAGCACGATCTGGTTAAAGCGCAGCTTGTCGCATTGGACCGTATCGTCTCCCATCCCGTCGACATCCACGGTGAAGTTCAGCTTATTCTCGTCCATCTTTACCCGGACCATATCCGCGCATTCCAGCATCAGCTTTTTCAGAACGACCTCCGACATCGAAAGCTCCATCTTTCCGCTCTCGATCCGGCTCATGTCCAGGATATCGTTGATCAGGTTCAGGAGATGCTCTCCCGCCGAATCGATCCTTCCGAGATAATCCTTTACATGCTCGCGCTCATCGATCTCGTCGATGGCCAGCTTTGAGAAGCCCATGATGGCATTCATCGGGGTACGGATATCATGCGACATATTGGAGAAGAATTCCGTCTTGGCCCGGTTGGCCCGGTTGGCCTCCTCCACCGCGCTTAAGAGCATCTGCTGCCGGTCTTCCAGCTCCTGCTTCTGCGAAGCGATCAGCCGGTCCGCATCCATCTTCTGGGCGCGCAGATCGTCGATCACGGAAACCATGATCAGCAGGCGGTCGATGCCGATCGATGCTCTTTCGATCACCTGGTATTCCACGCGGATCCAGCGCTCATTGACTTCGTCCTTATAAACAAATTCCCTCTTCTCCGCATCCTGAAAGAGCTCCGTCCGTACATACTTCAGCTCTCCCAAACGGCTTTTTTCCTCCTCGGGGATCTCCTGGACCTTTGAAGCCACAAAGGCCAGCAGTTCGCCGCAATCCGCGCCTTCCGGGATCGTCATGATCTCATCCTGTTTCACGATCTTGACGGTATTGCTCACAAAATCGGCCAGATAGATGCAGCGGTATTCCTCCGCCAGGCTGGCGATGATCTGATTATCCAGCTTGATATGTCCCAGCTCCGTCTCGGAAATGAGCGTCGCGGAGCCGAAAGCCTTGAGCGGCTTTCCGTTTTCATCAAAGCTTGTCGTATATTTTACGCGGAACGGGATCCTGCCGACCGTCAGCGGTATATCCGCCTCGATCTCGGGGATACCCTCGTCGATCCTGCGCATCATTTCGCGGTACATATCCGCATAATCCGGCGGAAAGATGCCCATATCGATGGCCGGCTCCGGATAATTGCGTACCAGCGCAGGCAGTCCCAGATCCCTCATGCAGCGGTAGCAGGGCCGCATCTCCTTCGTGGCGACCGTATACTCCCAGTTGTAGATATTGATCTGCTCGCTGGCCTGTTTATAGCGGTATTCGATATCCTCCAGGGTATCCTGCGTTCTCTTTTCGTTGGAGAGATTCCTTATGGCTTCGTAGACCAGCGCCCCTTCCGGCGTGTTCTCCACAAGGACCAGACGGCTTTTCAGGCAGATCCTGTCATAACCGCAGCAGGCGGAAAAAACGAGCCGCCAGGTCTCCACCGTCTGCTCTTCTCCGCTTTCCACGCATTTTTTCAGGGCTTTCAGAAAGATCTTCCGGTTATCCTCATCAAAAACCTTATCCGGGTATGCTGCGATATAATCCTCCGTCGAAACGTTCATCCACAGTTCCGGGATATACTTTTCGTTGATGCCGGCGATGCCAAGCTCACCGTCCTTATAAGTAATAAGGGCGGCCGGCTCAGCGTATTTATTGTTTATGATCTCTTCATACTTCATGATGCCCGTTCTCCTCTTGCTGTCTTTTTGTTATATGCCTTAACCCTGTGTTATATGAATTATTATTCTCATAGCGCTCCGAATCATGCAAGCATGTTCGGCTCATGAGTTTTTGACCCTGGCATCATATTATATCATATTTGGGGTGAAGACAAAAGAAGCGGCCCAGTCACAAGGAGGGGCCCGCTTTTTGCATCAGGTGGGGACCCGCAAGACGGGGAACCCTGATGCTGCTTAAAAGCGGGAGGATTCCTGTGACCCCTGTCTTCATCCGCCGCTTTTCCTGCCGGTTTTCCTGTCGTTGATATCGACAAACATCCCCACATAGGAAAGCGGAGTTCCGTCTTCGCGGCGCAGAAGCCTTCCGATGGCGTGAAACCATCTCCATTCCCCGCTTTTGGACTTCAGCCGGTATTCCACATCATAGTTCTTCTGCCCGGAATAATCGGCTATCGTATCCCTGTACTCTTTTAATACTGCCGCTTTGTCATCCGGATGCAGCAGATCCGACCAGGATTCCAGCTTATTGGGGAAGTCATTTTCATCCTTGTATCCAAGCATCTTCCTGAATTCCTGGCTCCATTCAACAGAGACCATTTTTCCTGATTCGTCAAATTCCATTCCCCACATGCCGGAGCCCAGCGCCTCATGCATGACACGTATGGTCGCCTCCTTATGCGCGGCGATCCTCCGCTCTCTGGTATCCTTCAGTTTTGCCTTGTTCGTATACATTTCCCGATCCGCGCCCAGCATGGCCGTATCGATATCCTTATCCCCGACCATCTCATAACCGAAAGCGCAGACATACGGAGTTTTGGCCAGTTCCTCCCGCATGCGTTCGATATCTTTTTTTACCTCTTCTTCGCTCTTCCCCAGATAAAAGATCGCGAACTCATCTCCGCCGATGCGGTATACCTTTTTATTCCGGAGCTTGTTTTTGGCCAGGCATCCCGCCACGGTTTTGAGCGCCCGGTCTCCGGCGTCATGCCCCTCCGTGTCATTGATCTTTTTCAGATCGTTCATATCCACGGATACGACCGCCGTGACCCTCTCCCTAAGCCTTTCCGAATCCGCATAATAGCATTGACGGTTCAGAAGCTGCGTCAGGGTATCTTCCTTGGCCGTCAGCACATACAGTGAGAGATAATAGATGAGCAGCAGAGACGCGAAAAGCGTGCTGTAGTCCGCATCGATCTCAAAAACGATATGCAGGACAACGCCGATCGAGGATGCGATGATGCTGATCAGGACCCCCTTTCTTTCCGCCCTGCCGTAGCGCGCGTACCTCAGTGTAAAAGCTCCGACAAAATAGATCACGTAAAAGAGGAACAGGAAATACGGATAATAACGTAAAATACTGTCGGCCCCTACATACAGGTTTTTCTCATCAAACCAGTAGAACAGATGCGTCCACTGTGAGGTATATAAAAGAGGCGCGCTGATGAGGATCGGCAGATAGATCAGGAATCTCCGTTTCTTCACGAATTCCGCCATTTCCATGATCCCCAGCAGGATGATGGGATGCAGCAGGTAGATCGTCGGCGTGAGGATGATCCTTGTCCAGGTCAGATAACCGACCTCCCTGAGGTAGCGTTCCACCGCCCAGAATACCGCCTCCGTAAATATGAGTATGATCACGCCCCTCGTAACGTTGATGGTCCTTCTCTTCAGGTGAACGTTGGAATACAGCATTACCCATAATCCCAGCAGTTCCGCGATCATTATATAATTTCCCAGTACCAGTGTAGCAATACTCATATCGGCCTCCCCGGGATAAAAAAGCTCTCCGTTTATCCTCCGTATAACGCTTTATATACCTGTTTTCAGCCCAGCACTCCCGGCTGAGCTTCCGCCGCATCCTTCCGGATATTCTGCGGCTGCCATACTCATTTAACGGATCCGTAATACTTTCCGTCCTTCTCCAGCTGCCTCAGGAAACGCTCTGCCTCATCCGTCAGTTCTTCCGTCAGATCCGTATCGATATCATGCCCGCAGTTTGAATAGATCACAAGCTTGCAGTGCGGCAGGCACTTTGCTGTCCGGATCATAAGCTCCGGCGTGCTGATCGGATCGTCGATCCCGCCGAGGATCAGCGTAGGCGTCTGTATGCTCTTCAGGCTCTCACACAGCTTCTCCTCCGTTTTCAGCTTCATAAGCGGCCTGCCGTAATCGATCCTTTGTTCTCTGGGATCCGCCTCAGGAAGCCCTTTCAGCCAGGCTTCACGTTCTTCGCGCCTGCGCTGTCTTGCCTCATCGTTATCGATCGGCGGATTAAAAGGCGGCGGCGAAGAGATCAGCCCCTGCATCATCATCTGCCGGTAGGACATAGCCCCTTCCGCAAGACTGTGCGGGCCGGGCACTACCGCGACGAAGCCCTTCACCCGCTCCGGATGATTCAGCACCGTATGCCAGCCGACGCCGGCTCCATGGGACGCTCCCATATAAAAAAAGTGATCCAGCCCCAGAAAATCCGCAAGGCAGATCACATCATCCGCAAATCTGTCATACCATGAATCACCGTAATCTTCTTCAACAAAAGACGAGGGCGCAAAACCGCGAAGCGTCAGATCATAGACATGATACCCCCGCTTCGCCAGTTCCTGCTGCATCCCCCGGGGATAGAAGCCCACCTGTGCCGAAATGACCACCCTGTCTCCCGTACCCAGCTCTTCATAATACAGCCTGCAGCCATCCTTCGTTTCCAGATATCCCATATCGACCCTCCCGGAGCCATAAAGCTCACACAGTCAATTATAGGACAATGCGGGCCGGGTTTCAACAGGCTTAGGAAGTACCTGTTATCCAAACAGTTTATCCGCCACCTTCTCCAGCTCCCGTCTCTCCCGTGAGTCATCATATCCGCTTTTTCTGTCATCGATCCCCTTTACCGGATCGATCGAAAACAGGCCATCACGGTTGCAGTAGAAGAATATCCTTCTGACTCCCCTGATCTTAAATCTTGCTTCCGCGTTCCCTTCCGGGTATAGCTTTATCATCTGCATATCATCCGATGAAACTGCCGCCACAAACGAAATGTAATGCTGCTTCGTCATGCTGTGGTCGATCCTCACATAATACTCGTCCTCAACACGCTCGATAAAGATCATGTGCTGCTCATCCGTCGCTTCTGCCTCCAGAGGCATGAGCCGGACACCGTGACAATGGATCTCCGCCTCGCCCATGCTGTGTATCGTATTCCCGCACAGCGGGCAGACATAGAACTTCGACCTCATCATATTTGCGGATACGTTCGCATTATGAATGGTATTGCCTGAGATCAGTTCTGTCACCGAGATCCGGAACGCCTCCGCAATTGGCTCCAGCAGGGTGATATCCGGAAGCCCTCTCGATGTTTCCCATTTTGACACGCTTTTGTCACTCACTCCCAGCTTTTCCGCCAGCTGAAGCTGTGTCATCCCGTTCTTTTCTCTCAGTTCCCTGATTACTGCGCCTGTAACATACTGGTTCATATCCGTTCTCCTCTCTTTCTGCAGGTACCGCCCCTCACATCCGTCCGGCCGCATATCGCCCGGCGACCTAAAACCTTCTTTTGCAGGACGGTGCCTCCCTTATGAAGCAATTGTAATCCGGAGTCTCTGAATATGGTACCTACGGAAAGTAGAGAACATTTCCTGTGTTCATTTACAGCCTTCTTAATCTGATCTTTGAAACAAATCCGATGTTTTTCCGAAGCTTCTCAACAGGAAAGGGCTTACCGTGCGCAGGAATGACGACTCTTATGTCTTCCCCGATAAGCTTCTTCCATGATGTTTCAAAATCAGATGTATTCCCGACCCAGATCGTGATCCTGTGTAAACTCGGCAATCCGTTCATCGCCGCATCTCCGCAGAAAACTTTTTTCCCGATCTTAAGGGATATGGAATCATCCGTATGCCCCGGGGTATCGATGATCCTGCCACCGAGCAGGGCTTCCAGCTCTTTTTTGTTACTGTCATCGATTTTTATCATACGCTCAATATTGTGCTCTTCGATCCTTGGAAAAAGATGTCTGCCCTTTCCCCACAGGGCCATCATCCTGCAGAACATATATGCCATCAGACTGCTGCACCCGCCGTCAAAGCTGTTCTGTCCTTTTCTTAAAACAGGAACGGAAGCCGGATTTATGATCACTTTAAGATCCGGGTATTTATTCATCAGCTCGTTCAGGAACCCGGCATGATCATCGTGGGCATGGGTCAGAAAAAGATAGCTGATATCCGAAAAGGAAAGCCCCATACATTACTTAAGACCGTCAAAGGGCGCCGCCGGGCAAAGGCCGCTTACGATCGGAGAAATGTTGCAGATCAGCGAATAGTAATTGCCGAATTCCGCGATATACCACTTCCCGTCATAGCATACACAGGTCATACACAGAACGTAATCCTCACCGTCTATTTCCAGTTCCATGCATACGTTTTCCATATCGCCGCCCCATTCTTTTTCTTTTCCCTTATTATGTATATTCAGTCCGGTCAGATATGTATTATCAAATTCCGATGCATCCAGATATCCCCCGATCAACATACCATCAAATCCCGGGGAAGTGTTGAGAAAATCCAGCACCGTGTCGCGCTCTTCATCATCACTGATCTTATACATAAGACCATCCATATAGTTGCGGCTCAGTTCTTCATCACCAAACCTTTCGAGCATCGCTATGATGCTCTGTCTCATAACGCCTGCGGCAATATAGGCTCTCCTGTTTTCAAGATTGATCGATTCCGCAAGCTCCGATTCAAATCCGAACAGCACAGCCAGCTGACCGCCCGTTACGTAAGCCGGTGAAAATGTAGGTGCCCTGTCATAATGTTCCTTCACACTGTAGTTTTTTTCGTAACTCTCCATGGCAAATGTGGAGACGATGCCGTCGAAATCTCCTGTTTTCAAATATTGGGCGTATGTAAAGACCGCTTCTTCCGGAGTATCATATCCCCTTCCCTCAAGTTTCGCGGCTTTGCCAGGGCCGCCTCTCAGCTGCGTGAGCACCAGAACGATCACCGCCGTCACGCAGACACCGATCACAAGACCGATCATCAGAAAAAGAAATCTGCCCGTACCCTTTTTGCGGGGTTCAGGCCCGGAAGCTCCTGCCGCGGCATTTATACCATTGCTATCCATGATCCACATCCTCCTTTTCGGAATCATTTATTCTGAAGTGATCCTCAGACTATGCTCTGCCTGTCTTCTTCACAGTCCTGCCCAAGGATTTCCTGCGCTTTCTGAAGATCATATTTCTCATGCAGCCTTTATCATGATCATTTCCATCGGCTGCTCATATCCCGGAACATCAACCACAAATCCACCGCTATCCTTATATCCAAGTTTACGATAGAAATGCTGAGCTTCCTCATCTACCTGCGTAGATGTCATCAACATTCCATA
>JAEELW010000080.1 GCA_016282915.1 Lachnospiraceae bacterium
GAGATTTGATAATATATAAGGCGGCGGTAACGAACTTCATCAACTGCGAGAATGTAGGCACAGCGGTTCTCGTAAATGATTATAAGACAATTAGGGGCGCAATAAAAGCTGCAGAAGCGCTCAGGCTGAACGACGATGCGATTGTAGAGGTGAGATCTTACGATCTGAGTGTATCAGGTATGATGGTCTGGGATGACCCTGAGCTTGATGCCGGTACGACGGTATATCATAGTGGAAGATAAGGGCATGTAATAAGTGGGGGCAGGATATGCAGGACAGATACGCAGGTGACATAGGTGATTATGGGAAATTTGGATTGCTAAAGGCTCTTCAGAAACAGGGCTTTAAGATTGGAATTAACTGGTATAAAACGACCCCGCCTGATTCTGAGAAGAAGTCGGATGGCACATATAAACAGCAGGATGGCAGATATAAGACCGGCGATATCCCGGAAGAGCTTAAGAAATGTGATCCGGCATTGGCCCAAAAGCTGGCAAGGATCGCTGATGACGAAGCTCACCGTTCTATCACGGCTTTAGAGCGTGCCAGATTGGTTCCAGACGCCGTCTATTACCATGACGCTATATCTGTAACCCTGCGAACCGAATGGCATCAGAAAGCCGTACAGACACTCTCTGGGGCTGATCTGATATTCCTGGATCCGGATAATGGGCTGCTGGTGGATTCAGTGAAACCGGGGACTGCACGGAGCGTTAAATATGCTTTCTATGACGAGGTGGCGGACTATATAAAGGCCGGTAAGAGCGTAGTGATATATAACCATCGTTGCAGGAAGAAGGAAGAACAGTACTTTGCCGATATCGAGAATAAGCTTCAAGAGGTGCTGAAACAGAGGGAGGCCTTATATAAAGATATCCAGGAAATTACTTTCTTTAAGAAGTCCGTCAGAGACTATTTCATTGTATCTGCCACGAAAGACCATTCGAAGCGGATAAGAGCGGCGATACAGGAGATGACCGGCGGAGCCTGGGAAGCAATGTGCAGGGAGCGTTAAAAGCAGGGCATTATAGTCTCTGCTTTTTTTATTTTAGCTTTTGTAGAGTTTTGTAGATTTTTGTATTTAAACGCCACCGTATCTTTTAAAGAAAAAGGATGATATATTTACATCATCAAAGGCAAGGGCCCGCCGAAATAAACGAAAACCTCAGCGAAAGGAGAAATAAATAGATGAGTAAGAGTTTCAAACCAATTAGAGAAGGGAATGTTGAATACCAGTTTAGCGGAGATAAGTTAAAGGTTTTAACCACGCAAAAGCAGAAAGAATTGTATATGATCAGAAAGCAGAAAGTAACAAAAAATATGATCATGAATGAAATAGCGGAAAAGACGAATGTTTCTGCCGACGCAGTTAATAACTGGATGTACTGCAAAAACGGACCGTCAGATCTTGAGCAGATTAAGGAAATAGCTGATTATTTTAAGGTGGACTATCATGAGCTGCTGGAAAAGAAAACAGAAGAAAATGTTAATGAAAAGGAGGATTTTAAGGATATGATGATAGAAAAGCAGAAAGTGGTCACAAGAGACAGAGTTCGTGAGATATATGAGGCGCTGGTAGAGGCAATCGTAAAGTCGTGGAGATTCTTCTATACAGAATGGTACACTTCGGAGAATATTGATGATATGGTTAAGAGATATTACATTGAGTTTGAGGAGGCTGAAGATGCCTGTAGAACAGTTGATTATTTGTTGACCAAATATATGTTGGATATTCCGGCTGATTTGAATGAGAAGATATATTCATTAAAATGGACAATGGCGGAGTCGGTACTTATGGATACAGTTTGCCTCTTCTGCGAACATGAAGAGGACGAGATGGAAGAGGTTGAGAAGGAATTATCGAACATGCTTATGACTGGAATGGAATTTCAGGAAGTCAAATTTGTTAATAAGCTTAAGCCGGTGTTCGAACAATATATTGTGAAGCAGTAAAATAGCAAGCTCATAATGTACTCCTTTTAGATTGTTAGTTGACTGGGGAGAGAGCATCTGTATAGCGCAGGTGCTCTTTTCCTTTTCCACCACATATGCCCCCAGAATGGCCCTCAGAGCCCGCCGGCTATATCACGAGCACATTTCCACCACTCTGTGACCAGAACTCGTCTACGAGGCAGATAAGGAGGTTATACGAGGTGTCCTGCGGCGGGACGGGAAATGAGATGGAGAGATATATGGCGGCGCCGGAGAGAGAGGTGAAATGGCGACAGGACAAAGGTCTATTATAATGTTTATTAGACAAAGCGGCAATCTCCTTCAGACCGGCAATCACCCTTTCTTCGTGACGGCGCTGTGGCGATGATCTTGTCTCTGTTTTGGATCAAAAAGTGAGAGTATATATTCCTTATACTTTTGTACTGTTTTTCATAGTATATATCCTATGAAAAATGCATGGTTCTTTCCTGAGACGAGTCCAATTTTCAAGGATGGAAACCGGATAAAAAGAACAATGATTACTGTCTCCAACACTGCGATATTATTGTACGAAATGCACAACATGAATTGTCAGAATTGTATATAAATGCGGCAGAGATGCGTATGCGATTCCTTGACATTGTACGGACGGGGGAATATACTGTTATATAGTTGTGAGTGAGAGAAAACATCATATTTTAGGCAAACTAATTGAAAAGTTAGGACGCAAAGCTATAGGGCCTTAAAGGGCAGCCAGTTGCATTTTGGATAGGAGCATCTGGTAGATCGGATGCTTTTTTGTATGAGAAAGGAGTTTGGATGGACGGATATGAAACGGTTGTGCAGACAGCGGAGAGATGGGGCGTAACGACAAGAAGAGTGCAGAAATTATGCGAAGATGGTGTCCTGCCAGGAGTGAACAAATTTGGTACTGTCTGGGCGATTCCGGCGGATTTGGAGAAACCGGCAGATAGAAGAGTGAAGAGTGGGAATTATCGGAACTGGAGAAAGAAGAAGGAAGAAAAATCCGGTCCTTAAATACGCTTTGAATATAGACTAATATTGTAGAGTAGTGAATAAAATTGGAGGGATTATCATGAGAAATATCAACGCAGCAGTATCCTTTATACTTACTTTATCATTGCTGGGATCAAGCATACATGCCGAAGCTTTTTCTGGTAAGGCGTCTTTAAATTCTGATATGCCAGTAATCTGTGAAGATTATCTTTCGTCAAGTGAAGATATTCCTGTGTATAGTGATGAGACTACTTTGGAGAATGACGCTATCAGCGAGGATGAATTGGAAGTTGAGGTTTTGGATAATGCAAAAAATGACGAGACTCAAGCACAAGATGATATGAATGAGGATGAGAATGAAGAGGAGACTGTTGGTGCAGTAACGAGTCAGATCACAGTTACCGGTGGTATGGAGGGTGTAGATTATAGTAAAGCAGAAAATGGTACCCTTACTGTAATGACATCAACACCTCTTGTTCTCGATGGTGGTGGTAGAACTATCACAGAAGAACAAATCGTATTGGGAACTACAGATAGATGGGGAGATATAAATGTTACTATTAAAGATCTGAATATTACAAAAACATCCTCGGTTTCGCCGATTAAGATTGTTGATAACTTCAAGAATAATGTAAATCTTACAATTGAAGGCACAAGCGTGTTAATGGCTGGTCCTGATCATGCTGGTATAGAAAAAAATAGTGTTTCCGCTGATGGTATCCTCACAATTAGCGGAACAGGAACTCTTACTGTTTCAGGTGGAGAGCTTGGCGCAGGTATTGGAAGTGGTTTCGGAAAGCGTACAGCTAATATAGTGATAGATGGCGGAACAATAATTGCTTATGGAGGAAGAGAAGCAGCTGGAATTGGAGCTGGAAAGGCAGATGCATCCGAATACCCTTATCTTGGTGGAAAAGCTGAATGTATTACAATCAATGATGGTAAAGTTACTTCTACAGGTGGGTTCTACGGAGCTGGAATTGGTGGTGGCTGTAACGGCGGTGTAGGGCAAGATGGTATCAGTGGTGCTTATATAACCATTAACGGTGGTGAGGTGATTACTAACGGTGGAACTTATGGTGCAGGAATTGGTGGCAGCTATAGAGGGGGAGCCTCAAATATTACCATTAACAATGGAACGATTACTGCTAATGGAGGATCCTTTGGTGCTGGAATCGGTGGTGGTGGAAAATGTTCTTATGTAACAATAAATGGAGGGTATATTATTGCTACGGGAGGAACTCAAGGGGCTGGGATTGGTGGTGGAGCAGGAGGAAGCGGTTCTTATATCACAATCAAAGGAGGAACCGTATATGCGCTTGCTCCGGATTCAGCTGGAAGTGCTGGCGCAGGGATTGGTGGAGGATATTCTGCGGGCTGCTCTTATGTCACGATATCTGGTGGAAATGTTGAAGTTGTGGGAAAGAGCGGAATAGGATCAGGTTCTTGTTATGATACATCAGATATATATATCAGTGGAGGTAATCTCAAGACACCCATAATCGGAACAACGCCGAAAGTGTCCGAATCCGATGGCAGACCTGTAAGCTTAAAAATTGTTCGTGGGTATCTTTCAGGTGAAATATTTCCTTTTGAAAGCATAAAAGGTGCTTCATATTATAATATAGATAATACGGTTGCGTATGATGATGGTTGCTTTTATTTCTATCTTCCTGAGAATGTGGATGTTTCATCATACTGCAAATGCATTGTTATATTTGAGACAAATTGCGATATGAGTGTACCAGCACAATCACTTTTTGTTGGAGATAAAGTTGTTGAACCAACGGGGATTAGTAATCCGGGATTTGTGTTGAAAGGGTGGTATACATCAAAGACCAGTAGTAGTGATAATTATAAATGGAACTTTAATGAAGATCAGGTCAAAGAAAACATAACACTATATGCTTTCTGGGAAAAAGAAGCACAGGTTAAAGTTTCTTTTGATGCAAATGGTGGTTCAGTTAATACAGAGAATAAAACCGTTAATATAGGAAGTAAATATGGGCAGTTGCCGATACCTGTACGGAATGGGTACATATTTGACGGTTGGTATACAGAAAAGGAAGAAGGGGAGAGGATCGATGAGTCCAGCATAGTTACGATAACAGAGGACCACACGCTCTATGCTCATTGGGGTAATACTCCAGTAGAGAGTGTTACGCTTGATAAGAAGACATTGCAAATGCTTATCGGAGAAGAGGCGCAACTCACAGCAACGGTTAGCCCGGCTGATGCAACCAATTTAAAGGTTATATGGAGCTCGTCAGATAATACTGTAGCATCGGTATCAGATGGAAAAGTTTCAGCGAATAAAGCAGGTAAAGCCGTGATCACTGCGACCACGGAAGATGGCGGATATACTGATACATGTGAGGTGACGGTTTCAACAGCGTATAAACTTACATTTATGGTTGATGATGCCGTATATGCAACGATATTCGTTAAGGAAGGCCAGGTTGCTGAAAAGGTAGATCCTCCGGTGAGCGATCGGAAGTTCGTGGGATGGTACTATAATGACCAGCTCTGGAATCCTTCATCGCCGGTATATAGTGATATGGTCCTGGTAGCTCATTTTAAAGATGAAGCAGAAGAAGAAAGTGGTTCTGCACTGGATTCACAGCCGGATCTTAACGCAGATAGCATTATCCTTGTTAAAGGGCAGAAGTTTGTAGTGGAAGGTGATGGCTGGATAAGCAGTGATAAGAGTGTTCTGACTGTAAATAAGAAGGGAAATGTTACTGCAAAGAAGCCAACTTCATCTGTAACACTTTCAAGAGTAGTAGATGGCAAAACTATAAAGTCCATAAAAGTTATAATCTTGCAACCGAGCATAGAGCCTGGAGTGGTGCTGTATGTGGGGAAAGATAAAAAGATAAGTTTGACGGGTATCACAGGATTGAATGCTATCTGGATCAGCTCTGCTACAGATGTAGCTGTTGTGGATAATGAGGGCGTTGTTCAGGCTTTAAGTAAGGGGACGGCAACGATCAGCGCTATCATAAATGGTGTTGAGTTTAAGTGTAAAGTTACCGTAAAAGACGCTGATACATCCAAGAAGGATTTCTCAAGGACTGTAGAGCTTGTCCCTATGCAGTCAACAAATGTTAAAGTGAACGGATTTAAAGCTTCCAAGGCTACATGGTCTTCAGATCTGGAGGCAGTACCGGCATCTAAACTGAGTAAAGGCGTTGTATATGAGAATGCTGTTGTTCGTATCACCAAATCAGGCAAGCTGACAGCTATTGGTGTCGGTGAAACGGAGCTAACAGCTACCAGTGGTAGTGCCGCACTTAAGTTTAAGATTGTCGTTTCTGCGCCTGTAACACAGATAGTACATCTTAATGTTAATAGTTCCAAGACGATAAAGATATATGGAACAAAGGGAGCGCTTGCCTGGAGAGGTGAAGTCAATGGACTGCAGATAACCAAGAATAAGATCAAAGCACTCTCTTCCGGGATGAGGACAATAACCGCACAGTACGAGAACTTTGAATACAAGGTTATCATCTATGCCGAAGATCCTTCGATAGTAACTAAAGAGATATCGGGGGCATACCCTAAGTACACGCTCCAGATGAAAGTGGGAGAAACGGTTGCTATTACTGAGAAAGAAACCTATCAGAATATCCTTTATCGAAGCAACAAGAATAATATAGCATTTGCTGATGAGGCGGGAGTGATTACAGCCAGAAGCAGCGGTAAAGCAACGATCACTGCAAAGGTGAATGGTAAAAAGATCACGATTGTGGTAAATGTAACAGGTTAATAGAATATAGTAGCATAATTACCAAAGGAGCTCTGGCATATCGTCAGGGCTCTTTTTTTCGTTGATTCATAACGCTTTCTTCGTTGTTCGTAAATTCCATTTATTTTTTTCGAGAAAATCTTCCTATAGGTATAGAGGCACAAATTCCATATCTACAGGAAAGGAGTTGAAAGCATGAGATTAAAAGTGATCGACATCGCCGAAACCAGCCGGCGCATCCGAGACCAAGTTGCAGCAAAGAACCTGAAGGCTTCTGATATCCAGAAGCGCCTTCACCTTCAGTCCATACAGGGCATATATGCTTGGTACAGTCCGAAAAGTAAAAGTCTGCCCAGCCTTGAACATCTCCTGCAGTTGGCCGATATACTAAACTGTACGATGGAAGATCTGCTCGTTACCCGGGAGGTAGAATTGCCGGAAGAGTAAGCAGATTTATACTGACAGTTGAATGACTTTGGGCCAAGTATGCGTTAGAATTATACCAAAAATGTAAAGTTTGACTGAAGGATTTTCTGTATCTGGCGATATATAATAATACAGGGAAGCGATAAGTATGATGCGAGTATACATGATACATAAATACTATGGACTGACTGACTCGCCACGCCCGTATGCCTGTGTGTGGGGAGTAAGGAGCAGATGGATGAGCTTATCAAAGATTTAAAAGAAAAGGAACCTGATGCACATACTGTTTACCGTATAGTAAAGATAAAAAACCTATCACCGGATAAGGCTGAATATCTCGTAAAAGAGGAAAATGGTATGTGGACAGCAAAGTATGTTAATGATCTGCCGGTGCGGCTATGTCCGCAGATAGATATCAAAGAAGAAGGTTATCTCGTCTACGAGAGCTCACCTGAAGCGGCTATAGAGGAAGCTAAGAGAGTTAAAGAAAAGTATGAAAAGAAAGAGAGGTAAGTCAAAATGGGAGTTATCGAAACAAAAGGAAAAGCGGAGCGTAAGTACGAATGTGATCTTATGACTATAAGGATATCATTTAAAGCAGAGGGAGCAGACCCGGCTGTGGTATCGAAAACTGTTATGGACAGCTGTGAGAAGTTTATAGGAGAGCTTGTGGATTTCAGCGGTCTTAAACTACAGGATATTCATATAGATGAAGATTGTATTGAAGATTATCAGCATAGCGATGTTAAAGATACTCATGCAAGACGAATAATAAGCTTTCAGACAGGCTTTGATATGAAGCTTACGAATCAGATCCGTCAGCATCTTAATGAAGGCGGGTACCGCCATAATATAGATATTGAATATGATTATTCAAAAGTAACAGAGCTTCACGCAGAGGTAGTAAAGCAGGCTCTGCTGGAAGCTAAGGCGCAGGCAGATATGTTGGCAGAAAGTCTTGAACTTAAGATTGAGGGGCTTAAGAAAGCTGAAGAACAGGGAAGAAGATATACGGATGTATATCTGGCATGTGAACAGGAAAGAGGCATCTGCGATCATAGTGATTACAAGCTCTCAGACGATCTCTCCGGTAAGGTTAAGACCATGGCAGTAGAAGTATATGCAGAATGGAAGGTGAACTAAAGGAAACAGAAAGGAAATATCATGTCGAAGTCAATAACGCCCTACAGGGAACTGCGCCAGGGAGAGGAAAGCATATACGACAACATACAGAAGGGCTATCAGGTTTCAGAGAAGGTGATCGCTTATCTGAAGACTACAAAGCCATATGTAATGAGCCCCGGTATATATGATCATCCATTTAAAGCAGGAGTTAAGTTGTTAGGCCCATACGTATATGAGGATGGTATCTACTGCTGGGACAGGGATACATGGAAGTATGTTGTAAAGTATGGTCTCATGCTGCCACCGGACTTCATAGATCATGTTATGAGCCGGGAAGGTACAAGATTTCTTGAGGAGCAGGGCGTCAAACAGGAATCATGGGATAAGGCAATAGATGTGTGGAAGAAAGACGGACTGATCTCGTTTCTTCCGGATGATGCCGGAAACATAGGATTAGAGGATTTTTAGATGAATGGGTCATTATATCGTCTCATGTTGCCATCCGTTTTTTTTATCAGAAGAAAGAGAAAAATCTATTTAGTTAAGTGGGAATATATGAGCCGTTCTAAACGAAGATTGAAAGAATTATGGATAGCCAGAAGAAAACAGAAAATACCTCATATTCCTATCACTATCGTGAAATAATCTGCGGATACTGCAGACATCGTTTTGTATTTAACAAAGATCCAGGAGAGTGGGGATATGGGCATTATTACAAAAAGAAAGACGGAACTATGGGGATCGAAACCAAGTGTCCTTCCTGCGGGGAGATGGTGGTCTCTTTCGATGACGAGATAGAAGCACTACCGTTTGTGCTGAGAGAGGATCGGGACGATATAGAAGTGCACGGATTCAGAGGGATTTAGAACAAGAAAAAAGAGAGGCGGTTACAAATGGCGGGAAAAAGGAAAAATCTGATCATCAGATTTGACGAAGATAAGGTATCGATACAGGACGATGGTTACCATACTGTATGGTATGATATTACCGATATAGCGAAAAGTCATATAAAAGAGTGTGGTTCTTCTGTTATGGAATATGTTGTTAAGTATAGAAGCTGAAGTGACCAAACTGTATGATGATGCTCCTGAAGAACGGCCTTTAACAAATAGGCAGGAGTTTGAAGATATCATCAGATCTGAATACAGGCAATTGGGTTGTTTTCAGGAAGCCGACGGTCTTTGTATCCGTAACGACGCCAGAACGATCCGCCTGACATTCTTAAATGGAAGCATTATGGAGATCACAAACTCTGAATGGGGAAGTATATTATTGGGAAACTGCTGACTGAACACTGATGCAACAATCCCAAAAGGATTAGAAGGTATATGTAGAATGGAAGGCAAAGATATATGAATGATGAGTTAGAAAGAAAACTACAGGAAGAATTCCTGTTCATGAAACAGACACGTGATCCTAAGGATACGAGCGTATACCGCACATATGGTTGTGAATGCTCAGGCGGGTGGTATGAGATCATTCATGACTGTTGCCGTGCTGTTTCTGATGAAAACGATAAAGTCGGTATACCGGTTGATTTCATACCGGAACAGATCAAAGAAAAGTTCGGTACTTTGAGATTTTATTACGATTTCGAAGATGCTCCGCTTGCGATACATGCATTTGACTGCATCGGTGGGGATAGTCTACGATTTGTACCAGGCAGTGATAACGATGATGATGAAAAGAAAGCATTCCGGCAAAGGATAGCAGAAATTGTACATAATGCAGAAGCAAAAAGCACATCGGTTTGCGAGTTTTGCGGTGAAAAAGGGATTATAAGAAAAGATTTGTGTTGGATAAAGACTCTATGTGATGAGCATTATAAGAAAATGAGGATGGGGTGATAATATGACAGAACAAGAGCTTAGAAGTGAACTTAAACGGATTATAGAAGATGAATATCCGCTTATTGCTTCAAGATACATTGATGAAGAAATAATGTTAAGGGCGGCACGGGAAATTGACTATGGTGTTAGAGAGTGGTGCGGAATCAATTTTCCTTACAGGAAACTTCATGAAGATTTTATGTGGTTGATAAAAAATCAATACCTGACTACAAGAATGTATGATATTCGTTATAATATAGGTGAAGAGGAAGTTGTAGGATTCTTAAATAAGTATTATCGCTGGCTGTTTGAAGAAGAAAGAAAACAATCCCAAGAACATAATAATAATGAGTATAATCTAAGTGAGGTTGATAAAAAAGACTTTATGGAGTTCAAAAAAGAAAAGCCTGTTCCCTGTAAGGAACCTCTCGATATCGCAGGATATCTTCATCTGTGCAGGATTGCATATGATGCAGCACCAAAGTATGTGTATCCTGATTTCATATCAGATCTTCATGTGGTTGGAAAGGCCAAATTTGACAGTTGCAGACTGGCAGACAGGAATATGAAAGAAAAAATGACAGTTGGAGATCCATATCCTGAATTTATGTTTTATCATCCCGAGGAAATGGGGTTTGGAGGGCCTTATGTAAGGTTTAAATGGAATGAAGACGGATGGATCATGTTTTTTATCGGAAAAAGTGAATGCTATTCGGAGCGTGAAGTAAATATGGATATACATCGTTTTCTGGCGATGAGAAGAGCAGGATATCCGGTTTTGTATCTTACAAGTGGGTATTAAAGATGAATGCGCTCAATTATATGAATATATAGAAAGAGAGGAAATAATATATGGCATCAAGAGATGATTTAGTAGCAGTATTTGAGGATACAAAAGAGTGGTATGAAACAGATGCAGAGCTAAAGGAATCCGTCAATGCCTCAAAGGTCGGAACAAAGGTTTATTATGAAGATGATACACCGGAACTTCCGGTTGTTAAGCCTTACGATAAGACGGAGATAAAGGTCACGACATCCAGAAGTTTTGAGGCGGCGATGAGGCTTAAGAAAGAATATCCGGATGCAAAGATCGCTGTTCACAACTTTGCTTCTGCTACTAACCCCGGCGGCGGTGTTACAAAGGGAAGCAGGGCTCAGGAAGAGTGTCTGTGCAGATGTTCAACGCTGTATCCGGTGCTTAATACGGAAAGTAACTGGAATGGTTTTTACGGATTCCATCGAAACCGTCACGATGTAAGGTATACTGATGCCTGTATATATACGCCTGGGATTGAGATTTTTAAGAGTGATGAAGATGTACCCAGGAGGCTTCCTGAGGCTGATTGGACCGAAGTGGATATACTTACCTGTGCAGCGCCTAACCTGCGTCCTATGCCTAATAACGCTATGAATCCGGGTAATGACAGAGCGATGAAGCTAACGGATCAGGAAGTGCTTAAGCTCCATTTATCCAGAGCAAGGCATCTTCTTCGGATCGCTACAGCTAATGGTGATCAAATCCTTGTGTTGGGGGCTTTTGGGTGCGGTGCTTTTCAGAACAAACCGGAGATAGTAGCGCAGGCATATAAGGAAGTACTGCCTGAGTTTGATGGTTACTTTAAACTGATAGAGTTTGCTGTTTATTGCAGCCCCAGGGATGAGAACAACTATAGGGCATTTGCAAAAGTATTTGGCTGATATATAGTCGGGGGTCAAGACCACCTTTGGTCGTGCCATAGCTCCTTTTGACCCCGTGGCTTAAACCCGCACCGGTATTGCGTTTCAGAGTTTAGCAGATGGAGATTATTCTTAAACATCTCCAAAAACAATAAGAACCAGACAGAGAGCCTCTGCTATAGTGCGGAGGTTTTTTAAGTACAAAAGGTACTCAAGCTGATAAAGATATGGTAAAATGGCTTGTGAGTTTATATTCCAGTTTATAACTCTATTGGGGATTTATGAGTCAGGAGTTTGATTGTCATTACGGCGAAGCGGAATTCAATACGATAAAAGCCGGAATAGAGGCTATAGAAGCAGTACTTACCGGTAGTGATATTCATGCCAAAGAAAGGCTTCTATACTGTCTTGAC
>JAEELW010000004.1 GCA_016282915.1 Lachnospiraceae bacterium
AGACCGAAATCGTCGCTCACATCATACACATGATGCATGATAAACTGCTCTCCCTCGTCGCTCATGACAGCGGAATGCACGCGGTATTTCTTCTCGGCTTTTTTGTCCGAGATCTCCCATTCCGTATCCTCCGTGATGATGCCCCCGTCAAGGTTACGGTCCGCCCAGCGCTGCCAGTCCGCCTCCCGAAAATCCATGCAATGATTGCGGTACAGGAGATTTCCCTCCATATCCGAGATCAGGATCTCTCCAATCTTATCCTTTGAAAAATCAAGGATCAGTTTCTCTGTGTTCATTCCCTTCCCCCCTATGACAGGATCTTCTTATCAATAATACCGGATCATACCCGCGGTCAGAGCGGGAAATATCCCACCATCAGCGGGATCTCCTTCGCTCCCGGCAGGAGCTTACGGATCAGCAGAAGACTCTTTCCCCGAAGCGAGGAAAGCTCCAGCGGCGTATCATCGGAAAAATGTTCCTTCAGAGAATACTTTACATGACGGAACAGGCGGACCAGGGCTACGGGCTTTGTATCCACCGAATAGAGCCAGGCCACATTGATCCCGTCACCCACACCCTGCAGAAGGATCAATGCCTCGATCCCCATATTTCCCACATAGGCTGCCGATTCCTGCAGATATTCCGCCGGCTGTATGGGGAGAGGCACGCCGGTAGGCACATCCTCGCCGCGCTCGGCCCGCTTCCGGATCCCACGGTACAGATCCGCCAGCTGCACATCGGACAGCGACGATAGCGGCTTTACCTTTTCGCACTGTTCCGCGTCACCCACGGTGGTAAAGGACGAAAGCGTGGCACGGAAACATGCCGCTCCGTCAGGTTCCCAGGTAAAGAAACCGCAATGTGTCAGGAATTCTTCCATGCCCTTGTTTTCAAATGTATAATCCACCCAGATCCCGTCGATATCCTGGATCTCGTAGGATGCGATCAGGAGCTTCTTAAGAAGGAGCTTCCCGATCCCCTTCCCTCTGCACTCCTCACGCACATAGAGCCAGTCCACACGCACTTCACCTGCTTTCGGCGTGGCTATGAGCACTGCAGCAGGGAGCGCATCTTCTCCCTCGCCCAGGATCGCTCCCAGCGCGATCTTCTTTTCATTGAATCCCACCAATGCCGGCTGATCCAGCAGCTCATAAAATACCGGCAGCGTTTCTTTATCAAGCAGAAAGATCTCAAGGTCTTCCATCATCATATCCTCCCTAGATCAATATTACGGCTGCTGAGGCGGAGCCGGTACACGATGCGGTCGCGTCATATTATGCTTAGCCATAAACGAGCTGAGCATATCCTCTGTCATATGGCAGTCAAAATGACTCGTAACCCTGGTAAAACTCTGACTGTCAAAAGAATACTTCTCATGTATCCCTGTACGCTCCAGCGCCAGATGATCACTATCTCCGCCACTGACAAACATGATCGGAATATCCGGCTGGTTTTGAAACAGAGTTCCCAGATGTTCTTCTGCCGAATAACTTCCGGCATAATGTGTGGCAAGCGCCGGTCCAACTGCTTTTATGAATCCTGATGTCGTATTCTCCACAGCTGCATTCATGCTTGCCATTGGAGAATCCATCACCAGTCCTCCCAGCTTATTCTGCGATTGTACATTTTCCTTTCCATGTGCATCCTTCGCCGCTTTCTGTGCGACTTTGCCGGCAACATAGGAAGCTATTGCGCCTCCCATGGAATAGCCATGCAATATCAGATCACTATCATTACATCCAAGCTGTTCCTTCACCTTATTATAGATGAATTCTCCATCCTGACAGAAACCCGCCTCACTGAAAGTAAATCCGTCTCTCGGATCGCTGCTGCCATATCCCCGATAATCTACCTGATAAACTTTAAATCCTGCCCTCACATAATTATCTATCGTATCACCTACGCCGGCTTCGCTTCGACCGGGTTCTCCGGAACCCGTGAAATAGATCACAACTTTATTAGTCCGAATATCAAAACCCTCCGGCGTAAAACAAGCACCTCTCAATTTCACACTATCTGACATGGGAAACTCAACGTTATCACGGGTCAGCTTAAAAGTTGCTCCCGAGCGCTCCGTAACTGTTGTCTGCGCCGAAGGCATGAACGGATTTCCATAAATCTTACTGTAGGCTTCTGTCATGTACGGCGATCTGCGCCCATGGATCTCTTTCCCATCTTCTGTTCGAAAATCCTGGGAATAACCATTGAACTGATCGGTAAAATAATCATGCATCTTTCCTTCCCGCTGCTTTACCTCCAGCTCCTTCCCATAACGCTTTTCCTCAAGACGTTTCTTCTTTGACTCATTCCGCCATAGCCTCCACTTGGCAGACACTTTTTTCGTCGCAAAAAGGTCGTTCTCTCTCTTCTCCGCTCCGGTGCGGGACGCATCTGTCTGCAGCCTGGCCTGTTCATTCTGCGCCATCTGCATCAGGTGCGGATATTTCGTCGCCAGATCCTGCGCACTCTGGGTATCGACCATGAGCTGCTGCACCAGCTGCTCACGGATCCTGGTGATCTCCTCATCGTTCTGAGTCGTATCTTCGATATCCGCCTCACGCATCTCCCACGCCTGATCCTTCATCTGCGTGGCAGAATCATACATCGTCGCATCCTTATTCATTTTTTTCAGTAAGCTTAATCCGTCTGTCATCTTTCCTCCTTCAAAGATCCTCTCAGATCTCCTGACTGCAGACCGCCAGACGATAGCACTCCCGCGCCTCGCCGAACAATCCTTCATAAAGCTTCTGTCCCTGTTCCGTAGTCAGAAGCATCTCGATCGCCGTATCCTCCGGGTATTCCTGCGCAAGCTCCGAAAGCGCCGTGGCCAGAAGGCCGGCCAGTCCGGCAGGGCTGCCCTCGTTATAAAGGTAATCCAGGGAGATCACGCCCTTCCTTTCTTCGGAAAAAAGCGCCGCCGAAACCATCTTCCCATCATTGAAGATCACGTAGCATTCGGGCTTTTCACGGTCATAAGCCGCCCCCAGTCCTCCGCTTACGGCATCGATCGCCTCGCGTGCTTTTCTGCGCTCCTCCATCGGGAGCCTGCGGAGCCCGCAGCCGCAGCTTTCCTTCAGCAGGCCTTTTTCCTTCAGCTTTTCTCCGGCTTCCTTAAGACTCACACGGCCCAGAGGCATCTCCCGCAGATCCGTCTGCAGGCCGCAGGCGTTCAGGAATGGACGAAGGGTCACGCGGTCCTGATATTCTCCGTATGCGCATTCCACAGCAGAGAGCTTCTCTTCGTTCATCTCCTTTACCGCTTCACGGATCAGTTCCGTTCCGATCCCCATCCTGCGTGCCTCGGGAAGCACATCGATGGCGAGAAGGCGCGCGCTGCCTTCTTTTTCATCATGCATCCAGACGATGCTCCCGGCATTGATGCCGACAAATTCCACGCCGCCTGCCCTGGCGCGGCCGTCACGGATCAGCGGAAAGTACTCCCGGGGAAGCGTTTCGCTCCAGGCTGCCACTTCATCTTTTCCGATCTGCCGGTATCGCATCACTTATCCCCCTCTGTCCCGAATTCTTTTTTCAATTCCTCTTCCGTCATGAATACGGTATCGTCTGCGGCCTCGGATCCTTTTTTCACTTCCGTCTCAAGAACGGGGTCGTCATCAAGATCATCGTCTTCCATGGCGTCGATGAGGGACGAAACCGCTGCTGCCGAACGGACCTTTTCCGCTTCCATCGCTGCAGCCGTCTTCTCCAGTGCTTCCTTTGATTCTCCGCCGGGGAACATATCTTTCGGTATCGTTGTATAACTTATGCTTGCGGCATTACGGATAAACTCCTCCAGGGGCATATCAAACTGTCCGCAGGTTTCATCCGCCACGGAAGAAGTGTAGCCGCTGCTCATCTCTTCGTCGCCGTATTCGTCCTTCCGATAAGCCATATTGGCATAGGGGTTTCGGAGGGTAACATACTTCTTTCCGTCCACTTCCTTTGCTCCGAGCACCGTGTAGGCGTGTCCGCTGTTCATCCCCTTAGTCGCGGAAGCCTTGGTCCCCATATGGAACACTTCCTGATTTACGTGTGCGTCGCGGATCCGTTCAAAGAGTCCGTCCGCGTCCTTCACATCCCCGGAGATAACGTCCCTGTCGTCAGCCGCCGTAGTCTTGACCGTCATGGCCGCGCTACAGCCCGTCAGCATGGAGAACCATTCGCCGCCGGTACCGTACCACAGGCTTCCGAAGCCCTGACGGTCTTTTTTGAACATTCCCACATGTGCCGCCGCGATCTCTATGAGCTGCATCCACAGCGGTCCGTCGGTCGCAATGCTTCCGCCGCTGCGAAGCCTTGCCGTCTTTTTATCCACGCGGATGAACTGCGGCCCGGTCTCTCCGTAGAGGCGTACGGTCACCGTGTCATCCCCGTTATCACGGATCACCCTTTTGATCATCTGGGGATCCAGATCGATCAGGGCTGTGGTCGCCGCCAGCATATAGCAGTTCGAGATCTTGCCCTGGCGAAGGTCGTTGACGGTGGGTTCATGGGCAAAGAGCGGCTCGCCCGAACGGTCATCCCATACCTGCGAAGCATCATTGGTCAGAAACCAGTTCCTCACCGCGCCTTTGTCATGTACGCTTCCCTTTTCCTTAAGCTTCTTTCCGCTGCAGTCGATCTGCAGGGCTTTCGGGATATCCTTCCAGGCCGGGAGCGCGGGGGCATTCGCCGGCCCGTCCAGCTGTGCCAGCTTCAGGGAAAGATTGGCTACCGCATCGCCGTTGCCGCGCTTTACCTGCTCACGTATGGCCAGCCTGAGTCTTTGCAGGAGCGCGCTTTCCACCTCATGCCCCACACTGTAATGGGAGCTTTCCGCATATTCGATGGCGAGCTGCTTCACTTCTTCCAGGCCGGGAGCGTTCAGTTTGATCGCCTCTTTATAGACCGCCTGCTTAAACGCGTAATTCTGTTTATCCGATGCGGAACTGAGAGCCTTTCCCCGGTCCATAAACCCCGCTTTTGCAGCATAGGAAGTGAGGGGCAGCTTCTGCTTTGCATGCCGTACCAGGATATAGCTGTAATCGGCGTAAGCATCCTTTGCATCCGCTACAAGCCGGCGTTTTTTTGCCTGATCCGCATCCGTGGCGAGGATCACCCTGGCCTCTGCCTCTGCCAGACGCAGGCAGGCCATCAGCTCGATCTTCTCCTTCCGAAGCTCTACAAGCTGTCTCGAGATCTCCGGATCATGCGCCTTTTTGTTCTCTTCCTCCAGCTTCTCTATATCCCTTGCCAGGAGTATCAGATCCCCGCGCATCCCGGGAATGCTCTCGACTCTGCCTTTGGCGTCCATCAGCGCATAATTTCTTCCGCTGCGCTGATATTCTTCGGAAAGTGCCTGCTCCCCGTCCCCGGAAGCATCGCTCATGACTTTTTTCAGTTTCTCCGTATCCGTATAGACCCGCAGTCCGGGCACATAATCCTCGGGAGGAACGATACCGAAAGGATTTCCCTTCAGGAGCTGCTTTCTGTCCAGACGGAAGCTTTCCTCTTCTTCCTTATCCTCCATATAAGAACCGTCCAGATGGAGGCGGTTGCGGGAACAGAAGGCCTTCATGCGAGAGGTGAAAAGCTCCATATTCTCCTTCAGCGGCGCCAGACGTTCGCGCAGCTCGATATCGTTCTTCGCCAGAGCCTGCAGCGATTCATACGCCTGCACGAGCTGCATGTATTCCGCAAAATGCGCACGGATATTGGCGCTGGTGAGCATGCGCTGTGAAAACTGTGTCGCACGCAAAAGCTGCAGCTGTTCCTCCGGTGCCGCTTCCGCGCCGCTCTTTTTCAGCTCGGCGATATCTTCATGCATCGCAAACGTATCCGCCGTCGCCTTTTGGATCCCGGTCTGTCTGCGTGCCCTGTCGATCTCGGCATTGCGGCGCTTCTGCTCATCATTGGGCTTGAAAGTCTTTTTCTTTCCGAGGCTTAGCGCATCCTGCTGCATCTGTGCCTCGTCGATGAGCTCCTCCCGGGGCTCCATGGACTCACGAAGGGTCTCCAGAGACTTTTCCGTCGTCACATAGGACTGAACGCGCTCGTTTCTTTCTTTCTGTTTTTGCGTTTCTTCGTAAAGAGGCATTTCTGTTCCTTAAACTGCTTATGGCTGATCCCCGCTCATCGCATCAGGACGCTGCGGGAAATTTTCCCATATCATATGTGTTATCTTTCATCGCTTCAACATAAAGAACTACCTTGGGATAAGAGCCGTCGGGCCCGGGACCGTCATCCGCTCTTTCCATCTTCAGTACACGGAACTTCGTTCCTGCCTGCAAAAGCAGCTCATCCTCATGGCTGGCCTCAGAAACCTCTTTCATAAAACAGGCGTGCGTCCCTTTCGGGATCATGGCCCTGATCTCTACCTTGCCTTTTTCGGCAAAATTTTTGACCCCCTTCTGCATGGTCGTAGTGCTGGTAACCGCTGCATCGGTCGCGATCCGCTCCTGATAATCCACAGCCGCTTTGCTCTCAAGAGCCTTTTCAACTGTCGAATAGTCACCGGGGCCCAGCATATAAGGCAACGCATCGAGTCCGACATGACGTACCGTGACCATATCCTGAGGGACCGTCTGCGTATTCAAAAAAGATACAACCGTTCTGGTCCTCTCTGTCACATGTTCTTTTGTCTGCCCGGGTAATATGCGGCTGCTGTCACCGGTGCGCATGATATCATTCATCGCCTCAAAGTTTTTCGTTGAGTAGAACTGTAATGCTTCTCCACCTTCCGAAAATTCTTCACTCCCTTTTTTCCGGCGGGTGAAAAGACCTTTGTGAAAATGATCCATCAGCCTCGTGACACTCTTCCGGTATTGTTCGTCCGGTACTCCTTCTGCATACAGCCCCTTCTCTCTATACATAAATATATCCGGGTCGCTTCCGCTGATACGGCCAAAGCCGTCTCCCCCTTCATCCGTAAAATACCTGCGGATCTTTTCTACTTTGGCATCTACCTCCTGCCGGTGCTTTTCTTCCGCTTTTCGCTGCTTCTCACGCTCTTCATGAGCCGCCTGCATTGTCTTTACGCGTGCTTTGGCCTGCTTTTCGGCCTCTCTTTTTTCTTTTTTTTCACGGAACTTCTCCGTCATGGAAAAGGCCAGCGCTTCTCCATGCAATTGGAGGTTTACCGCCTTCACCCGCAGCTTATCCTTTGCTTCCGTCGTTTTCTCATCAAAACTGTTGGTCTTCTGCTGCGTAGCGCTGATCTCCGGAGCCTCTGTAAGCTGCTCCTCTTCAAGACTTACCTCGTCATCTGCCACGGGCGCAGCCTGTACACTTTTCTGTTCCTCCTGGCCGACAGGGGCCGTATGATGATAACTCTTGATCGTTACCATCTGATAAGTATCGGCATCAAGGCTGAGATCTACCTGCTTTACTTTTCGTTCAAGCATTTTATCCTGACCCATATCTCAGCCCTCCTTTTCTTTTCGATACTTCGGGCACTTTCCGCCGTTCACAACCGGCGAAGGTTTTACGGTATACTTATGACATCTGCCGGCACCTGAATTCAGGATACGGTAAATACAGTCGCGGCAGACCATATCCGCATTTGTGAGCTGACGGAATTTCGGATCCTCCGACATTGCACCATATTTTTCTCCGTCAAACTCCATCTCACTGACTCCCCCCTCCGGCTTCTCATCCTCCCTCACTGCCGGCTGCACTTCTTCCGCATTCTTTCGGAACGAAAGATAGAAACGATCCAGAATATCCGCTCCTTCCGATTCCGAAAAGAAAAACTCAACGATCTTCTGTGCTGTCTCATGAAGCGCCAGGATCCGCAGTTTCTTCTCATCCCCGTATACTGCCCTTGCTTCATTCAGAGAACGGCACATCATACGGAACAAAGCGGCACGATCCTGATAATGGGAAGAGAGAAACACAAATTGCAGCTCCAGATCATCCTGTTTCTCTCCCATAAGGACACAGCCCAGCATCTCTCCCTTATCTTCATATACACAGCTTACACTATCCAGCAGCCCCTTTCGCGGATAATAATGATAGCCGGCCTGTGTGGAAAGAAGCTTGCCGAGCTTCTTTTTTTCCAACTCGGAAAGTTCGGAGAGCAGTCTGGTGTTTTTGATCTTCTTCCCGATCTCTGTCCGTGAAAATTCCCTGTTGGCCGCCACCTCTCCAAGGCTTACGATCACATCGGGAAAGCTTTCCAGCACCATGAAGCCGCAATAATACAGAAATTCCGAAAGTTCCCTGTAAGCCTGCTCATCCTCTTCGAAAAGGAAAGCATCCATCCCTTCGGTACCGGCATTGATCAGACGACCGCTCAGTTCATCGACCAACGCGCTTCCGATGCCTTTCCTCTGGTACTCCGGTGTGACGGCAATACTCAGAAGCCTCGCCGGTTCTCCCTCGGCAAAAGCCAGTACACCCACAAGTTTTCCGTCCGCCAATGCTCCAAGAATATGAACTTCCTTTTCCGGAATACGCTCCAGAGCTTCGTTGATCAGAAATGTCCGGTATAAAGAAAGCTGATCTTTTTTTAATGCTGCGATCTTCAGATCCATCTTCTCCTCCGATTCTGACATCCTATCTTTGCGGCTGCCTTGAAACTAATGTGTTTTATCGCTTACTTCATTTTTTGATACTTTTCTGCTGTCACATAGGAGTGTACGCGCCCGTTACCGCTTAACGGAAGCTGCCCGTGCCCTGCCTCTGACGGGCTTCCTGGAACATCCTGACGGCTTCCCGGATTTCCTCCGAGGAGGCACCACTCTTCTGCAGCTGCTTTATCTTATCATAATAAATGCGTGACCAGGCCGCCATCACCTTGGGATCGTCGGATGTGGGGTCGAGATCGGCTTCATTCTTTTTAAACCTTTGTACAAGATCCCCTACCTCGTCACTTTGATAGCTCATGAGACTCTGGGGTTTCTGTACGGGAGCGGCAGGCGTCTGCGGCTGCACGGGAGCAGGAGCCGGTGCCGGCGCAGCTGCTGCCTGCGATTGTTTTCTCTTGAAAAGACGCGAAAGGCTGCCGGCAAAGACGCTCTTTTTTGCAGCTTCCGCATCATCTGTTAAGTAATTTGCCTGCTGCATTATCAATTGACCAATTCGTACATTTTTGCTCTGCTTTGGATCTGTAACTGCATCACCAAACCCTCCGCGCAAAAGGACATTATTAGTCATCATAGTACTGAAATCATCCAGTCCGATCCCATTACTTGTAAACGCCCCCTGAGTTTTGAGAAGGAATTCCCCAAGCTCTGAGTCCTCTATCCCCCTTCCCATGCTATCCAACGTATCATCAATAAATTGCGGCCGCTGACCGGGTCCTGCGGCAAGTGCTGCTTCATGTGCGGCACGTTTATCCGCATCCATGGAAGCTACCTCAGCCGGGGAAGTTTTTACTGCTCTTTTGTAATCACGATCCTGTATACGATACTGGTCAAGCTGAGCTCTCTGCTCTTCCGTCATCTGACCAAAAATACTATCTGCATATCCCTCTCCCTGCATCGCTTTGATCACGGTATTCAGATTCTTCAGGGCTCCCATATTATTCTGACGGAAAGCTATCTTCCAATTTCCTGCAGCTTTTTGTCTCCCAATCTCTGCTCCCATATCTGTATTAAAGTCCGCCAACACTCTCTGTTGCATTTCCGGGGATTTACGCTGCTCCGGAGTAGCATTTTGCAATTCCATGGCAAGCATCAGCTGATCCATATCTTTGTATACCGCATTGCCCCATTTAAAGCTGCCATCGTCATTTTTAACAGCTCCTTCTTTTACCCACTGTCGGGAACTGGGCCACTGTATCTCCGGCTCCTTTTTCTTTTTTCCAAACTTTCCTTTAAACCAGTCGATCAGTCCGCCCTGGGCTTCGCCGTAGTCGACGCTTTCCTGCGCACCGCCGTCCTGCTGCATCACATGGGTCAGCTCGTGGGCCAGAAGCCCTTTGGCCGCAGGGTCACCACTGGAGAGGCTTCCCTCGCGCATGTACACGTCCTTGCCGCTGGCAAGGCCGTCACGGCCCACAGCACGAACCTTCGCGTCCGCAGCCGCATCATCATGCACTTTCACGCCGTCCAAGGCGCCGCCGTAATCCCGGATCATGTCCGAGAGCACGTCGCTCGAATTCATGTAACGGAAACCAACGTCATTGGCTTCCTTTTCCGCTGCTGCATTTTCCAGTAAATGCTTTGCCATAGTCGTTTTCCTCCTTCTCCCTACCCAGCTTACTTTCTCCCAAAGAACCTGCGGACCGACTGCAGAAACCATCCGGTCTTACGAAGTTCATCATTCTTGGTAAGCTCACCAACCTCCTTACCCAAAGCCTGGCTCATCTTCATCTGAGCCGGGTCCATACTGTTAACAAGATCTGGTTGTACAGTACGCAGCATGAAATTGTTCATCAATGCCTGACTGGCCTCCTCATCACTGTCCAGAAAATTGGAACCCCTGAAAGCTTCTCTCGCTCCTCCCATGTATTCCCCAATCTTTTCCAGCTGTCCTCCTTCGCCGAAGTCCCCTGATATCATGTTCATTGCATCCCACGTATCCCCGCCGGAAGCCTTCATAAGATTCGCTCCATAGCCTTCCGGCAGCATGCTCTTGAGCACCTGATTGAAACTCCACAGTTCTCCTTCCTTTGCGCGCATATTGGTCATTTCATCTTCCCTACTTTGCGCATTATGTGCCTGAAGCCTCTGACTGAAGGAGGTATTAAAATCACTCAGGACCAGCTGTTGCAGGGCAGGATCAGAACGCAGCTGCTCCGGCGTCGCATTTGCGACCATTTCTCCGATCGCTCTGCTCCGATGACTCAGAAAGGCATGCCCTTCTGAATCCTTTCCCGCCTGGGAATCCGGAACCAGCGTCGGTTCGCTGATCTTCATCCGTTTCCGACGGAACCAGTCAATGAGTCCGCCCTGGTCTTCGCCGTATTCCACTTTCTGCGTTACGGCCGGCGCCACATACGATGCGGAATTGATCCCCTCCCCGAAGGATCCTTCGTTCATGAAGCGGTCCGACACACGTTCGTTTTCAGATTCTGCCCTCCGGCTCTTTTCCATTCTTTCCGGCATATAGCAAACACCTCCGTTATCACTTTCTGTATTTTATCTTAATTCTCCCTCATTGTTCAGAAAACTGCACCACTTGCATTCCTTTCGACACGAAATGCAGGATCGTCAGCTGCCCTTGTATGATTCTTCCTGTTTTTTTCTGTATACGTTCAGTCATGTAATAGGTATGCGTAACCGCCGTAATCTCCGTCAAACGCGATGCGCTTAAGTTTTGTGTTCTCACGGTACAGTGCTTTCATGATATGGGGCATGCCCACTTCGCCGCCGTCGGCACAGCCGTAAAACACGGCGTTGAGCACGATATTC
>JAEELW010000081.1 GCA_016282915.1 Lachnospiraceae bacterium
ATACGGACGCTTCCGTTCTTATATGCGGTCACCTCTCCCTTTTCCGGATCGATCCGGGCGACTTTGCTGCTGACCGGCGCGGACCAGCGTATCTTCTGACCTTCCGGCACATTGCGGATATAGTCGTTTGCATTCAGGGATTCACCCCAGTAAGTAAGATCCTTCCCGGTAAAACTGAATACGGGTTTTCTAACCTTCACCCTGCAACAGGCAACAGTGATCTCTTCTCCCCCGAGCTTCCTGTATACGGTAATCGTCGCTATGCCGTTCTTCTTTCCGCTGATGATCCCGTTTTTATTGACAGCCGCAACGGATGTATTGCTGCTTCGGTACGAATATTCCCATATACCTCTGGAGAACAGTTCATCCTCAAAAAGTTTTGCCGCATCATATTTCTGTTTTACTGCGAGATTGAGTTTCCCTGCATCATAGATCTCATCCTCTTCTTCCGGATCCGGTTCAGGTTCCGGTTCGGGCTCCGGCTCAGGCTTCGGTTCGGGCTCAGGTTCGGGCTCAGGTTCGGGAACCTTAACAGTGATCGTTATAGTCAGACGATCCCTTACAAGCTTGTTTTCATCACGAAGCTCCAGATCTATCGCCGTACTTCCCTCCTTAAATGCCGTAAGTACGATATCTCCCCGCATTTTCCCGTTTTCCTGTTCCATGTAGAAGACCATAGCATCTCCCACTACGGAACTGTCATGGATAACAGGGTTACTCAGGCCGTTGTTCCAGTCCCAGGGTGAAGTATACTCGCAGGAAACGATGAACTGTTCTCCCGGCTTCACCGTATCCTTCACATCTCCGCAACGGCGGATACTGTAAGGAACATTTCTTCCGACCATCACCGAACACCGGGCGCTTTTGCCACCGTCCTCGGTCGTAACCGTTATGATCGCATCGCCGAAGGAAACAGCACTCACAAGTCCATTGTTATCGACCCTGACCACTGAAGTGTCACTGCTTTGGAAGAAGACCTTTTTATTGGTCGCATTGGAAGGAGATACAGTAGCCGTCAGGGTCTCTTTTTCCCCTTCGAAGAGGCATAAAGAGGATCTGCTCAGCTCCACACCTGTTACCCTGTACACAGGCTCCAAAACATTTACTATACACTCATCCGTTTTCTCCCCGTCCTCACTCGTTACGGTGATCGTCGCCTTACCGGCTGCTTTTGCCGTAACGACACCGTTCGAATCCACACTGGCCACTGAGCTGTTGCTGCTCTTAAAGCCCACTCTGCGGTTTGTTGCATTGGAAGGCGAAACCGTAGCCGTCAGCTTTTCCGTCTGTCCGACGGTAAGCGTGCTTTCATGCTTATTCAATTTTACTTCTGTCACTCTGATCACAGGATCTTTTACCGTGACTTTGCAGAAGTCCGTCTTATCCCCGTCCTCACTCGTAACGGTGATCGTCGCCGTACCCGCTGCTTTTGCCGTGACGACGCCGTTAGGATCCACATATGCTACCGAACTGTTGCTGCTCGTAAAACTGACCTTACGGTTTGTTGCATTGGAAGGCGAAACCGTAGCCGTCAGCTTTTCCGTCTGTCCGACGGTAAGGGATGTTTCATTTTTATTCAGCTTTACGCTGATGACGTGTATATCCGTATCGACCACAGTAAAGGGAATGCTCTTATTGTAAAAATAGTCTCCGTCTCCCCGGTAAAGATAGGTATACAGTGTCGTGCTTCCCGGTTTTACTCCCTTAAAGCGCAGGCTTACACGTTTGTTCGCAGGATCCACCTTCATCCCGGACTCATCATATTCCGCCAGATCCATGTTATCAAATAAATAGCCAAAATATCTGGTATCCACTTCATCACCTTTATAGGTAAAAGTCACATCCACCGTTTCACCTTTTTTTACGGAAATGCTGCTCTTATCATATTTTAAAGAAGGCGGGATCTTCTGGATATTGATATGATAGCCATCCTCGGCCGTGCTGTGGATCCTCGGATTGATGCCTCCCCAATGATCGCCTTCCTCTATGGCAAACAGATCGACATCCACGGTTCCCCGGGCATCTACATAGATCGTTTCATCAAAACCATGATAGGCTCCGCAGCCAAATACACTATCCACATCATCCCGTCTCTGATTTGCATAGATGCAGGGATGACCTTCGATATCTTCTCCGGTATCCGGGTTTACCAGGTAGAGATGAAGTTCCACCGTACGCTTCGTATCGGAGGGGTCAAAGATCCAGCCGTAGATACGCACATAACCTTCGCCGCCGATCACACCGTCAATGCTGCAGACCGGTTCTGATAACCCGCAGCTGTTATTGCCGTTGAAGTGTAAAATGTGAGCACGACTGACTCCAGCATGGCAGTATCCGCACTCGCTGTAGCATATGGTTTCATCGTTCTTTCTTCCGTTGTGTGCATATACTTTCATGCGTCCCTGGGAATCCCAGCCGCTCATGATCACGGTATGCACATAGGGTCTTCCATCCGTTTCACTGCCACAGTAATAAAACACAACGTCGCCCGGATTAAGCTCGCCGGAAACATCGGATTCATACAGGTATCCACCGCGCAAGCCTACTGTGTACTCTGTACATTCTCCACTGTTTTTCAGCTGCCGCCGCAGTTCCGTACCGCTGGCACTGTAACAGGAACTTCCGCCACACTCGATGCATTCGGAAGCATACTGGGCACAGAGCCAGTTATAGACACAGTATTTTCTTGCTGATGATCTTGGAGCATCCTCATCCTCGATATGGGCTTTTGCATATGAAAGCGTCGCTCCGGCATCATAGGATCCTGCTCCAAGCGCCTGCATATCCTCCGAAGCAGACATAATCCGGTTTCCATGGCAGCCTGTATCCTCATTTACCGTGATCCTGCAATAATCCTGAGTACCTTCTTCCGTTTTCAGATAAATGACCGCTTCACCTGCCGAGATGCCTGTCACCGCACCTTTTTCGACATAAGCAATGCTCTCATCCGAACTCTCCCAGATCAGATCATAATAGGAAATATTATCCGCTTTCTGATATTCCAGAACAATGCTCTCACTGACACAGATTGTCTCTTCTTCATCGCAGATATTTACCCCGACAGCGCTCTCATCAGGATCGCTGCCCCCGTTTGCATCCGGGATCTCCGTATCCTCTTCTTCCTGTATTTCAGCCTGCTCAGTATCTGCGTCTTCAGTAACATTTACAGATGTCTCGTCGTCCAAAAGGATCTCCTCGGATACCGCTTCTTCACTTTCTCCTTTTGCCCATACCACAGGCATGTTTCCCGCTTCCGAGAATACAAAGGCTGTTGTAAGTATCGCTGCCAGTAGTTGTTTTAACCCTTTTCTCATCATATGCCCTCCTTCATGATCATTCGTTAACACTGCCTTAGTCTTCATCTACATCATCTAACAGATTATCCCAATCCAGTTCCTCATGGCCTTCAACCCATACAGCAACCTTTAAGCCCGATATGATCTTCACTTTGATATGAGGTTCGTTCTCTCCCAGAACGGTTAAACGCGCTGCAACATCTACACCGTTTTCCTCCCCAAGTATATCCAGTGCTACTTCTTCAAAGTATCCGTCCTCTTTTGTAACCGCATTAAAATCTGTTTCCTCGGACCATTTACTGACGACCTCATCATAATCCTTTTTTTCCTTCACTTCCGGATCCATCAGAGCGGTTATGACGGACGTATGAACAGCATCTATAAGCATCATATTGTTTACGTTCAGTTGATTTACTAAAGCTTCAATATGTTCAAACTCTTCCTCACTAAGCTTTTCTTTTGCAAGATCATAATAGACCCCAGCCGTTTCTCCATCATGGAGAAACATATAGGCGCCGATCAAACCTCCGTATGCTTCCAAAACACTGTCATTTTTCGACAAAACATCGAGATAGAATGGTATCGCCTTGTCAAATTGTCTATTCTTACTGTAATTATCTGCTTCCTCCAATGCTTTCCTGATCGCAGGATCATCCTTATCTACAACAACATTTTCAACAGCCTCTTCGTTCACAGAAACTGCCTCATCAGCAGATTCACCCAACGGTGCAAGCTTTTCAGCAGCTTCTGCATATTCACTGCCGGAAGCCTCCGGGGCCCTCTTGTCACCATTGTCGAACTGTTTATCCGCTTCCCCGCATGCTGTCATCATCATCATTGTCAATACAAGCGCTCCAACTTTTTTGATAATACTCTTTTGTTTGCACATTTTTGCTGCCTCCTTGATGTATTATTCTTGTTATATGCCGTTTTCAAATACTGAAAAACCGCTTCTGTATACATCATATCGCAAGAGCAAAAAAAAAGAGCCCTTGCTGACGAACGGTTCCTTTTTTCGGACAGAAGGCTGAACGTCTTGTGCACCTGTCCCTCACGGGCTTGCTTATCAAAACAAAACTATGGTCTATCATCCGATTATCTGCTATAATACATCTGTATATGCCCGTAGCAGGACATTAACCGTTAATCTTTGATCGGAGGGGTTATTATGAGCGAAAAAATGATCTGTGCTAATGAGAATGAAAGCGATGAAATGACCACACTTTACTACAAGCTCGGAACCGCTTATTTCGGCGTCACCCAGGGAAAAGCCGAATTACAGAAAGATGTTGATGAGTGCATCGCCGGGCTTAAAGAACTCATTCGTGCCGAAGAAGATAAGGTCCTCGAAAAAGAAGGCCTGAAACGCTGTCCGGATTGTGGAGAAAAAGTCACTCTGATCAGCCGCTTCTGCAATATGTGCGGCCACAGGTTTGAAGACAAAACGGAACCGGAGAAAAAAGAAGAGAGCGCTCCGGCTGCCGCTGAAGAGAAGAAGGAACCGGAACCCCTGTTCTGTCCTTTCTGTGGAATAAAAACCGAGCCGGATGCCGTTTTCTGCCCGGAATGCGGGAAAAAGATCGTGTGATAAAGTTCTGCTTTTCCCACTTTCATCAGCTCGGCCAAAATAATAACAGGAGCAATATACCTCTATCTTATATTGCCCCTGTTATTTTATTTCACTCCTGCTGTCCTTTCAGACCATTTATACCATAAGACTTCTCCGTCCTTAGCTTCCGGCGCCTTTAGCCGGTCTTGATCCTGAATCTGACCGTCTTGCGTCCTCCATAGCTTCCGATCCCGATGACATCCACACTGGCCGTACCTTTACGGCTGTTGTTCTTATAGCTGGACACATCGATCACGTAGTCCTTTCCGTAAGTGAGCTCGACGGAGCCGTTTATAACAGCTTTTTCAAAATCTTCTTCGGAAAGTGTCACCGGCGTGCCGGTATAAGTTCTGTCAAGCTTCCGGATCGTAAACTTTGCTTTCCCAATATCATAACCTTTCTCTATGAGGCGGTAGCTTCCCGTCACAATGCCCTCGTAATTACCGGTGCAGCTCACCCGGACCGTTATCACGGCAGGACGGTCGATGACAGCCTTTCTGTCGATCTCCTCACCGTTTTCATCGAGATATACGATGGATTTTTTGTCATAATCCGTACCGGCACTGAGTTTTTTGCCGTTCTGATCATAGATCGCAAAGGTCGACAGGTATCCGCCTTTCCGGGAGCCGTACACCTTATCTTTCCCGCGAAAACGGAGCTGATCCGCAGCCTTTTTCGTGATCGTAAAATTCAGTGAAACGCTGCCTGAAAAATTACCTTTTCCGCTGATCTTAACGAGCGGCGCTTTTCTTTCGGCAAAGGAAACATCCGTATATACCTTTTTGTTGTTCTTATATGCAAGCTTGAAGTCGGTCCCTTCACGCAGTATCAGACCCTTGTAGCTGAGCGTGACCGCCGGCTTCGCTCCGCCCTTGAGATATGCGCATTCTGCCTCGAACGTCTCCACCATGGACTCTTCGAGCTCCTTCTTCTGGATTTTGAAGGAAAGCTTCTTCGTCCCGCTAAAGCCGTTGATCCCTGTTACTACAGCTTTTGCTGTCCCAGCATTTATATTATCGCTATAAGCGACGGTATAATCCGTCCCCTCTTTGAGCTCCTTTCCGTCGTATGTAAGGATCAGATCGTCCGCTGTGACAGCAGCTCCCGTGTAGGTCTTTGCGGCGATCCTGCCGATCGTGACCTTCGTGAGCGGAACAGGATCCCCCGCCGGCTCTTCCTGCGCCCTGATCGTGTACAGGAGCTCTATGCTGCCGCTGTAATTTCCCTTCCCGCTGTAAATAAGGGTATAACTGCCGGCCTCCGTAAAGCCGGTCGTCTCATCTGCCGGATAAATGCTGCCGTTCAGCCGGTAAGAGCTTAAAGCATAATCCTCGTTGTTTTTCAAAACCCTTTCCCCGTCGGTGATCACGGGTTCAGGCTTTTGTGCCTCTCCGTTATAGTCGGTAACGATCGGAGCTGCCTTGGCCACTCCGATATCACGGGGCCTGATGACAAAATAGACGGTTTCGCTTCCGCTGTATTCTCCCATATAGCTGATCGTTACAGACGGTGCAAGATCTGCCTGAAAGCCCTCATCCTCCGGTCGGAGTACATATGCATTCAGATTGTTTCTGTAGGACAGAGTGTAGTCCGTTCCGCTGATCAGCTTTGCTCCGTTCCGGTAGATCGTAAGTGCCGGAGTGAGTTCCTCACCGGTATAGCTCTGTTCCGCTTCATATTCGATCCGGTCGTCCGTATTGATCTCGCTGAGAACCATCGTCAGCGGAATGTCTATGGCTTCTGTCCCGGTGGCGCTTATCCTCAGACTGCCTTCGTAGCCGCCGGCCGCAAGTCCTTCTGCGGGGCATACATAAAAGCTTTTCTCCGCACCGGCTGCTATCGTTCCGGAAATGCTGCCTCCAAGCGTGAAACAGTCCGCGCCGGATACCAGTGAAACCGCGTAGCCGCTTGCATCCGCCTTGCCGCTGTTGGTCACGGTGATCGTCGTTTTATGCTCCTCCGGATCGTAGCCGTCCGCCGTCACTGCGATCTCCAGATCGACCCGTTTGACAGAAGCCTCCAGAACCGGGGTCTCGACCACCGGCGCATCCAGGCTGAAGAACGTCACATCATAAGAGATCAGTTCCTCTTCCCCGTTTTTCACTTCCACGCGGAAGCTGTCCGTGGCACTGATACTGCCAAGTCCCGACGGGCGGAAAATGATGCAGCCGGGAAGTCCGTAATTATCGTTATTGACATAGAAATCCCCATCCGAAGCGCTGCTGCCGAAACTCCAGCTCTTCTGATCAGCAGTCCTCGTCAGCGTCACGGATATCTTTGAAGCATTCAGGCTCTGCCCCATGGAGATACTCCAGGGATGAGAAACGTCAAAGAGCTCTATGGGCATGTTCCGTGCCGGCCATACCACGCCTTTGCAGTCGCTGCTGCCATTCATGTCAAAAGCATAGAGTGCTCCGTAGGTTCCCCTTCCGCCTCCGTCTACAGCTCCGAAGCCCGTCCGGCTCATGGTCGGATTGAGGATCCAGCGCCGGTGGCCCACGCGGTCTACGTTGTATTTATCCCCATCGTCCATGAATCCCATGATCTGATCCGGAAGAGAATAGCCGTTCCAGCTCCCCCATGCGATATTTGACTGACTCGCACCTGTGGCGCCGTCTTCCCATAGCTGTTCCGGCATCCCGGCAGGTTTGCTCCCTGCCTCCTTCGGATAATGCGAGAGCTGTCCGTTTGCATGATTTACAAAGGCTGCAGCCTGGGCGTAGTGGGTATAAGTATCATCCAGTTTCACGTCCGACGGGATACCCGCAACATAACGGATGAAATTGAGGACATCCAGCGCCTTGTTCAGGCAGCTCTCCGAGAGGGCTCCCGCATCGCTGTATGCGCTGATGTCCGGTTTCTTTCCCGATGCATATTCGAGCGGAGCCTCCATATCGATCCCGTGTTCCGCATAATAGGCAATGATCTCATTCTGTGCAGGTGTACTCACTCCTGCACTGACAGCCTCCGTTCCTTCCACTTCCGCCGTTAGCGGCTCTCCGGTAAGTCTGCCGGTCTCCGGGACAGCCTCTTCGGACGGCTCCCCGGCCGTACGCAACCCGGCCGGCTCGTCCAACGCATATGCGGGTGCCACTGCGGATAACGTCATTGAAATGCAAAGCATCAATGCAGCTACGATTCTTCCGTATCTTCTGTACTTCATTTTCATGGTCTCCTTTCATCCTGCATTTTACTCACGCCTTTTTCCCTTTTGTCTGTTCATAAGCCCATTCCGCATAAAGCGGGACGATCTCAAAAAGAAAGCTGTTCTCCATCAGCTCCGTGATCAGTTCCTCGATGGAATACGGCCTGTATCCGAATCCGTTCATCTCTTCCATGAAACGGTCAAGGTCATCCTTTTTCAGGGCACGGAAAAACTTCTTTGTATCCTTGTTGATCTCCATAAGCTGTGAGAAATACTCTTCCGCTTTTTCAAACTCTTCCTTCCGGAAATACAGGATCGACAGCGGGAGCAGCATCTGCGTTTCCTTATTGCCATCATATTTCTTCCACAGCTTTAACGCTGCTTTTTCGTTTCCGTAAAAAGCGTAAAGATGCATCAGCAGATAGCGGACCCCCAGATTATCATTCTCGGAAAGGCGTATCATATCCTCACATTCCCGGACTGCCGCCTCTGTCATCCCTGAATCGATCAGATAATCCACATAGCGGCGTTTCAGCCTCATGTACGGTCTGGTCTCAAGGATCCCCCAGTAATGGCCGATGCTGTCCTTGTCCATCAGTCCGTCTTTCTCCATTTTCTTTGTGCCGCGTTCCACAGCTTCCTTCAGCTTCAGGTAATGCTCCCAGCTGCTGTCATCCGTGATATCCAGAGAGGCGCTGATCGCATCCAGATTGTCCGGTTCCAGCTCCAGCGCTTTTTTTATATATTTCTCTGCCTTTACCCTGCTCGCAGCTTCCTCAGCCAGCTCAAGATAATCATCCGCGGTCTTTGCCGTCTTCTCTGTCACCTTGGCCGGCTGATTACTGTTATACTCCGTCATAAACTCCTTCATCAGCTCATTCATCCCGCCCTCATCCAGATCCTCCCCCCCGCGGGCGTTAAGAAAATCGTGCATGGCCTTCATTGCTTTTTCTGTTTCTCTGCCCATTTTTTACCTCCGTTTTTTCACGGAAATTTTATTTATACTCCGACGCGCTGCGATAATCATCAAGCGTCAGGGTTCTCCGCTGTTTTCCTCTTACCGCTTCAAACTCTTTTTCATCCGACGCCTCAAAATCCGCCCGGCTGATCGTAACGGAAAGATCCGCGTCTTTGTAAGGACGGTACGCATTAAATCCGTTTTCATCGGCATCGAGATTCCATGCTCCCAGCTCATAGGTCGTCTCTTCATAGTTAAAAGACATATCCCTCTGTATATCATAATTCTCTGCTAAATAGGTATGATAGGAAACGCTGTCTGTCCCCACATGCATGTAAGACTTCCCATAGGTCCCGGTATGCGCAAAATCTCCGAAGGCAAGCCCGCCATATTCATAATAAGCAAAGCAACCGTAACCCGTATACCCGATACTTCCCATAAAAATCACTTCATTGTTCCTGTACGTGAATATGTATCCGTCCGACCAGGCCAATGCATTTTGCGGATCCGCAACCACCAGTTCGGGAATATCATCTTCATCCAGATAGATCTCGGTATAGATCAGGGAATTCGAACACTTTTTGTTATTCTCTTTCAGAAAAGCGGCATAAGCTTCTTTACAGGCATCAGATGGCTGTCCTGTCCCGTCCGCATCTCCGGGCTGGACCGAAATATTCGAATAGATCGACCAATAACCTGTTGTTCCGTACATTTTATGACGGACTACCGCTTTATAATATCCTTCTGTAATCTCATCCTCGTCCCCATCGGAAAAACCGTATCCGATATGATAGCTGACAACATAGTCCACTCCATCATAGCTCAGCTCATCGATCTTGAGCGTCTGAGGTCCGCCCACACCTCCGATCCCAAAATATATGACTCCATCATATTCGTATCGATTACTGTCACCCATATTCAGCAAGCGCTGCGTATCTTCTTCCGAACAATTATAGACGTTCCGATACACCCATTGAAGATCCGCTTTGGATACATATGCAAACATCTGAAAAATACCCTTCGGGTCCTTCTCCGAATCATCCCATATCTCCGTCACCTTCATCGGATAGCAGGCGCTTATGCGTCCATAATTGAATACGACACCCGGGAGCACCTCCGGACCGGATCCCGCATACATCGCTTTCTCATGATCATATTCAACATCCTGAAACAGGGTAAAGGCCTCAAGCAGTCCCTCCAGAGCCCCGGGATCCGGCAGATCGTCCTTCTCTATGATCTCTGCTTCCCTTCTGCCTTCGTCCGGGATATCTGCTTCGTCTGTTTCCTCATCTTCCACGACTTCCTCTTCTGCAGTACTGTATTTATCCTCTCTTTCCCGCCGGATCCTTTTTACGATCCTTTCCGCTTCCTCGGAAACATCGTTACTCCGGGCGTATTCCGCAAGCTCCACAAAGTATTCCTCCGCTTCCGCAAGGATCCCGTCCGCTTCCGCCGGATCGTCCTGATCCTTCGCCCAGTCCAGATAGGCGGCTTTTATCTCATCCAGAACATCCGTATTGGCCGGATCGATCTTCAGAACCTCCTTGTAAGCTGCGATCGCCCGGTCATAATCCAGCTCATCCAGATATCTTTCCGCCAGTTCCATTTTATCCCTGATCTGTCTTTTCGCGACCGCCTCTTTCGAAAAAAAAACCAGATAAACGATCACTCCGACAACGCACAAAAGCAGGATCACCAGCAAAATGATCAGGATCGGTGTCGTCTTCCTTTTTACATTTATATCATCTGTATTATTCATGTTTACCCTTTCGCCCATTGACGTCGGACCATCAATAATATCATCCGTTCACTCACCTGCATACGGCGTCTTCCCTTCCTCCAGCAGGGCGATAATGCACAAAAGCGCGCCCCAGTGATAGAAACGGTCGCTGTTTGCGCTGTCACAGCCTTCTCCGGTGACCGCAGAATAATTCTCATGTACATGCCGGTGCTCTGTCCATTCTTTCATGAAGAGCTTACGGGATTTTTCCGCAAGATCTTTTCGCACGTCAGAAAGCTCCGTATCCTCCAGAGCAAGATACACAAGGAAATTCAACGGAGCCCAGACACGCCCGCGCCAGTATTCCTGATCCGGATAAGCGGGATCGTTTCTTGCTATGGAGGGCAGCATCCACTCTCCGTAAAACTCATTACGGTCATAATAATGCAGGGCGATCCTTTTCTGCCTTTCCGGAGTTACCTCAGGAGAAAACAGAGCATAGAAATTCGTCGGCGAGATCCGGCGCGAAAACTCACCGGTGTCCGTCCTTCGATTATAATAGAAACCGTTTTCTTCATCCCATAAGCCTTCCAGACCTCTGCAGGCTTTTTCCATCCGAATCTTCAGAATACTTATCTCTTCATCCCTGCCTGTTATCTCCGCAAGACGGATCAGACTCCTGCAATCCCGGATAAACAGGCCGGTAAGGCCCACGTCCTCCAGTTCAAGCCGGTTCGCTGCGCTGTTGAACGGAATGTCATCGTACATCGGAGAATTATCGAGCCCGCTCTCCAGGGCCGCTCCGAAACGATCGTGTACGCCATCCGACTCCCAGCGGTTACCGTAAAGGACAGGGATCGGATCGCTTCCCCAGCATAACGCACCGCTCTCATTCATCCGATTTTCACAGAACCAGCGGTTCCATTCCAGGAGTCCGTCAAACATCTCCTCTATGATCCATTTTTCTTTACAGATCTCGTAGGTTTTCAAAAGCATCGTGCTTCCCACCGGCGGCTGCGAGCGATCGGCGCTGACCTGACCGGTGGCGTATGCGAGATTTGGAACAAAGCCTTCTTTTGTTTGCTCATTCAGGATCTCTTTCAGATTGCTGTATGCCAGGCAGCGGTCTCCCCATGCCGCCATATAACCCGCAAAGAAATTATCCCAGCAGAAAAGGACATAGCCTCCGCTGCTGATGCTCCGGAGCCGGCTCACCGGCGATACTGCCCGGTCATGTTTTGCGTCGTAGATCGTATCCCAGCCCAGCGCGGATTCCAGCGCCAGATACATTTCCTGCAATTCCCCATAGCCGGCGCTCTTTTTTTCGTGTTCCGTTCTTTTCCTTTTGATCAGTCCCTGTACCTCTTTCAGATCGCAGGGCTCTCCCACGGAAAATGCCACCGGCCCATCCAGCACAAGCGAAAGAAATGCCGTCTGAACGGGAATATTGTTATCGTTCGTCTCGGTACCGCTTGTATATACGGTAAATGTTCCGGACGGACTGTGGGAGACAAGAGTGTTGCCCTGTTTTTCCACCCAGCCCGGACGTCCCCATAAAAAACCGCCTTCCAGGACCAGCATCGCCGGCTTTAACTGTTTTTTGACCGGGCTTAGCAGAAGCACCAGCCTGTTACCCTCCAGGGCAGACTCTGCCCGGATCTCCATGTCGCACCACTTTACGGTCATTTCCGTATAACTTCCGTCAAAGGCGTGATACCCGGGATAGGCCGTTTCCGCCGGCTCCCTTCCATATTCATTGACAAACCTTCCGATCAGGCTTTCCTTCAGATAATGCCCTTCGCGGTATTCCTTAAAGGCTATGTTTAAGGCAAATCCGTCCGGCATGTGCACATGCGAAAGAACGCTGCGTACATTCCACGTACGCCAGCCCCGGATATACTGTTTTTTTATCTCATCATATGTCATAAGTTTTTCCGCTGTCTGCAAACGGTCTCTCCGTTTCAAAAGAGCTTTCTGCTTTCCGGGATCCAGTTCAACAGATCGCAACAGTATCTGTTTATATCACTATTCCCATTTTACAGTGGCACATCATGAAAAGCGGTATTCCAGGATATCGCAGTTCCTTATCCCGAACGCTGCATATTCATCGTTTGACATCTCGTAAAAATAGGACTGTACCACACGGGCGATCCCGTTATGTGCTACAAGTATATAATTCCCGCCGCCGCTCTTCAGCTCGTCCAGCAGATTATAGATACGCTGGGCAAGCTGAAACATGGACTCACCTCCATCGTAGCGGTTCAGGAACTGCTTCTTGGCTTCCTGAAATTCCTCCCCGTTTCTGGGCGTAGACTCATACTTTCCGAAATTCTGTTCAAACAGTCTTTTTTCTTCTCTCATCGGGATACCGCAGATCTCGGAAATATGGATGGCGGTATCTTTTGCACGCGACAGCGGAGAATACAATATCAGATCCGCGTCAATCCCCTTCTCTTTGATCTTATTTGCGGTCTCTATGGCCTGCTGATGCCCTTTTTCCGTAAGCGGACTGTCGGTCGCCCCGCAGATCTTATTCTCAACATTCCACACGGTTTGTCCGTGTCGCACAAAATATATCATAATGGCATCCTTCTACTGAAACGGAAGCATGGGTTTTGCTATTTCCCGAAATAAGCCACCGCGTCGACCAGTTCCTCCGACAGGCCGTTCATATGCCGGGAATTGACGGAGACGATCTCCACATTTGCAGCGATGTTTTCGATCGATGCCGCAACCTCTTCATTGGTCGCCGAGCTTTCTTCGGATATAGCAGACAGATCCGTCACCGCATTCAGAAGGGTATCCTTTATGGATTCCAGCTTTCCGGTCACCTTGGATACCGACGAGATCTCATCTACGGATCCCCGGATATTACTGTCCAGTGTACGGAATTTCTCCTGCGTCAGGCCAAGAAGCTCTTTTTCTTCCGAGATCATCTTCTGAACACTCTCCGCCTGCTCCACACACTGCTGCGAAGAACTTCCGATCTCCGCGACGATCGTCTTGATCTGGTTAGCCGATACATCCGACTGTTCCGCCAGAGCCTTGATCTCCTCTGCTACCACTGCAAAGCCTCTGCCCGCTTCACCGGCCCGGGCTGCCTCGATGGATGCATTCAGGGACAGAAGGTTTGTCTGGCTGGCGATCCCTGTGATCAGTGCTACCATCTCATTGATCTTTGTGATCGAATCGTTTGTTGTATTTACTCTCTGCGCGATATCATTCACTGCAGCAGAAGACTTCTCCGAAGATCTCACCACATCATTGATACAGCCGGAGGCTTCCTTGTTGGCATCCGCCATCTGAGATGCGTTGTTGTTCAGATTTTCCACATTCCGGACTGCCTGTTCGATGATCTCACTCATCTGAATGACATTGCTGTTGATATCCTGTACATTCCCGGCAATGGTAGCCGTTGTTTTGGACAGGGCCTGCATGGACTCGGCGATCTGGCCGGTCGCTTCGGCCGACTGTCCTGCCATATCACTGTTTTCCCTGATCTGCTCCGTCAGACCGGAGGCAGATGCGCGGATCTTTCCGATGGTTCCGGACAGGACTTCGCTCAGCCTGCTCGCCGCATGGATCAGCTGTCCGGTCTCCTGCACATTTGTCTTTGCATCGATACGGATATCCGTCTCGCCGTTGGAGATTTTCTCGATCCCGTCCGCAACCGCTTTCAGTGGATTGGAAACCTTTCTTGCGATCAGCAGCGCGATCACCCCAAAGATGAACAGAAGAAGGAGCGCGATCCCGAGGATGATGAAATATACCGAACGTTCCGCAGCCTTGATATCATCTGCCGGTTTTCCGGAAAAGGCCATGCCATACACCGTCTTTCCGTCCGTGATCGGCATATAATATACATAGTAATCCACGCCGTTGATCACCACATCATCCGAATAATAATCTTCTCCCTTGCGGACCGCTGCCCATACCGCATCGGAAGCAGCGGTTCCTTCGATCCTCTTCCCGTCATCCCCTTTGATTGTGGTCATAAAGCGGATATTATCCTTAAACAGGGTAAAATCGATACCGGTAGTCTTCATAGAATCGATATAATCCGTATCATAACGGATAAAGCCATCCTCCAGGTCATTGTCATTTACGATGTCGTACTCGTAATACTCTCTCAATGACTTCGTGGCCAGCCGTAATTCTTCCTTCGTGTTCTCTTCCAGATTATTTACCATAACCTCCGAAGAGACGATCGTAAAGATCACGATCGACGAGACCAGAGGGATCAGCGCAATTAGGATCAGCATGAGTCTGACTCCGATACCCTTTTTTTGTTTCTGCATCTTTTTTTCCTCCTTCACGATCCGGCAGCAATATGTATCGCCTGCCGTCAATGAGGCTCCGGATGTCTCATGCCTTTTTCGAAATATCCCGCCCGATCCGGAACTGCCCTATGCTGCTCCCTGTAGTGTAGCACTTTTTTCCCGCTGTTACCACATTTTATATACGCTATACTGATTGTAACATTAAATACCTCTCCATTTTGGGTGGCCGCTGCGTTTTCATTTCAGCCATGCGAATAACATTTATCGTCCTTTTTATACCCGTTCCTGCAGAAAATGCAGTTAATGTCATCTTGCCTTCGACATTCACTGATGATCATAGAATAAATAAACAGGAAGCCTGCTACAGCTTCCTGTCTTACATAAGAGCAAGCTTCCCTTCTTCGATCAGTCTCAGACTTCCTTGATTCCATTGCACTTTTCTTTCTTAAGCTTCCGCAGTTCTTCCTTCAACTGTCGGATCTCTGCGTTCTTCTGCTCCAGCTGCTTATCCTTGAATTCTATGATCTTTCCCTGTTCTTCGCGGATCTCTTCCGCCCAGTCTCTCATTGCTGTGCACATATTGTAATTTCCTCCTTTATCCATATATCTCTTCCTCTTTCTCCAGATCGACGGCGCATTCAGCAGCACCGATGCCGTTTCATAGGTCTCCTCATCCAGGACCTCAAAGCATTCATCTTTTTCTATCAGTTCCTGCAGCGCCGTCTTATCCGTCCGGCAGCGCAGCAGATCCATCAGTTCACGCAGTTCCGTACGGTATTTCCCCGTAGAGTTCCGCATTGATCAGGTCCGCAAAGCGCCTTTTGTCCGACAGATAATTCAGGACAGCATTGTTCATTTTCCCCATCAGGATCCTCCTTCCGTTGTGATGGTGCAGAGGATCAGATATACTGCCGTCCGGCCCTTCTCCTCTGCTCTTGTACATAAAATGGATTCAAGCATAGGAGATTCAGAAATAAAGATAATAGATATTTGAAACTGTAACCTGTCTACGCTCTGATGAAAATATAGCACAGGATGAACGCCCGGTCAATCAGGATTTCGCAACGGGGAATAGTCACAATAACTTTTTATCCTAATGTTGAAGAAGCTTAAGGTCCTTAGCTAACGTGCTGCACTGGCCGTGTCAATGCATGCGCATTGCGGTGAAATCGCTGCTGCGCGTCACGGAAGTGCCGACGTGACGGCATCTTCCCTGATCGAAGCCCTCAGCGTGTGAACTCAGCAGAAGAATATCTGCAAAGCGTGATAAAGATCCAGCTGCCATGCTTTCATATCATGCACCCCGCCCGGGATCACAAAGAACTCATAATTCTCGCCCGGCTTCAGCTGCGGGCACTGTTCCAGGACCTTGCCCATGATATCGGTATGCTCCGCGTAGGCGATATCGGCATCCCCGTTACAGCAGAACATATACTTTAACGGAAGGCCTTTCTTTTCGCCTTCGGCCAGGGTTTCGCAGATCCTTTTCACTTCCAGCTCATGATCCCCGAAAGGTCCGCCGCAGCCGGAAAAAGGCCCATACCAGGCAAAGAGATCGAAGTTGTTGTAAAAGGCCGCGCGATATGTGGTCATGGAACCGAGGGACAATCCCGCAAATGCCCGGTGTTCCCTCGTCTTCACCAGATTCTCCTCCGAAACATCCCCGGAAGCATAAGTCGCATAGTGCTTTTCGACCGCAGGGATCAGGTCCTTTCTCAGTTCCGTATGGAAATGCTCCGTGATGTATTCCGCCTTTTTATCCACCTCCTCATCCCCGCGGTAATAGGTCGGCGCAACGATGATGCAGGGTTCGCAGACCCCTCCGGCCATCACATTGTCGAGGATCGTCACGGTATCCGGGAAGATCTTGAACCACCAATCCTCCGTCACCCCGCCTCCGTGGAGAAGGTAGAGCACATTATACTTCTTTCCGGCATCATAGCCGTAAGGCAGATAGACCCAGGCACCTTTGTGGAGCGCTTTATTCTCCTCTTCATAGGTAAACGTATCATACTCGAAACGTTCTACCGTCCCTCCTTTTTCACATTTTTCAAGCATCTTTTCCGGCATTACCGTTTCACGCTGCATAGGAACCTCCTTGGGATGTAATATATTTCTTTTATCGTATTATATCACTCATTGATGGATTTGGCGCCTTTCTATTGATGAATCCGGCATTTTTGATGGAGTATATCTTTCTTCCAAAACGAATAAACCTATGGATAATTCCCCAAAATCCGTTCTGAATATATACTTTTGGGGAATTATCGGCACATACTTGGCAATGTTTACTCTTTATATGGGGAGTCTCACAAAAGACCGTGGAAGCATGGGAACACGGAACAAATCACCCTACCGGACCTGCATGCCGCCTGCTGTCATTTATAGAAAGTGGCGAGTTTTTTAAGATAGGATAAAACTATGTGTCAGAATATAGCAAATTCGAATAGATCGACCAATAGCCGGTAGTTCCGTACATTTTATGGCGGACTACCGCCTGATATGGAGGTCTTTCATATAAATAATCATCGTTATCGGAAAGCAGATATCAGTATACCCGTTACAATCTGTCATTCGATCACCGGGTGGGATAAATCCTTAAATCCGCCCTTTGTATTGATAACAACGGATTTCCCCATAGAAATATACTCATCGATATTTATCTCATCGGAAAAAAATCCATCCATAGTCGAAACAAATAATGTAAGTATATCGTCTGCGAGTTCCAATTCGATCGTCTGGCCATTCATGATCCTTGTTCCGATACGATCAAGTTCCTGTATATCAATTCTCGGAAGCGGAAATCCGGCCTCCGACATTTCACATGCATCACCTTTAAGCTCTAATCTGGACATCAGATCATTCTTGCTTTCCTGACATATGATCCAATACGGCATCACTGCACCGGCAAATTTCTTTTTTCTTGTCACCTTTATCATTTTCATGCATGCTTTATCTTCCGGGATGATCAGCTTTCTTCCTATCTCTGTTCTCCGGCAAAAAACTCTTTTACGGCTTCCGCCATCTCCTTCAGATGCCTTGTGTAACAGTGGTCGTCACCATGGATCGTGACCAGCTTTGCATTCTCATAAAGTTCCGCCGCTTTCACTCCATAGGCATAGGGCACCGCTTCATCCTCATCACCGTGGATGATCAGCACCGGGCCGTGGTATCTCGCGATCTCGTCCTCCACATGGATGGTCTGGGCCACACGGATGTAATCCCCGGAAAGTGTCCAATCCGCCGTGCCAACCTCATCCGGGATATGCAGCGGATCAAATTCCGTCCCGAGAACAGATCCCTGCCTGCAGATCTCCGGGATCATCCAGGCCGGTGACAGGGGTATGACCGCTTTAAAGGCATCCGGGCACATGCCGGCGATCAGCATGGTAAGGAGCCCGCCCTGCGAGTGCCCGCACAGATAAAGATCCGTAACAAAATCCAGTTCCTTTGCGTAATGTACGGCAGCCAGCGCATTTGTCACCCACTTGTAGAGTGTATGGTCTTTGAACTGTCCGTCGCTTTTTCCGTGGCCGTACATTTCCACACGGAGTACAGACACGCCCGCCTCATTCATCGCTTTCTGTGCCGCGATGATATGATCCTCCTCCATGTGTCCGGTAAAGCCGTGGATCAGGATGCAGAGAGGTCCCTTTTCGTTTTCATTTACCCTGTCCAGTTTTGCATGAAGCCGTATTCCGTCACTGTCGATATAAAATTCTTTCATGGCACTCTCCTCCTTTATCAGCCATTGATCCATTCCGGGTCCTGCATCCTCATTCGGTCGTACTCTGAATCCGAATTTCTCATAAAAAGCTTCTTTTCCTATCGCCGAGTTTAAAGTCAGTTTCACTTTATACCCGGGCTTCATTCCGGCTTTCAGTTTCCCGATACTTGCCTCAACCAGCTTGCGACCGATGCCCTGTCCCTGATACTCCGGATCCACGATAACATCTGACAAAAAAGCAATATATCCGCCATCCCAAAGCAATCTGACGACTCCGATCGCTTTTTCATCATCCCGCACGCCCAGGATCATATAGGCTTTGTCTATACAGGCCTGTGCCTGCTCAAGCGGAAATTCAACCCATCCGACCATTTTACGCAGAGCCATATATTCTTCCGGTGTTATGTATTCTACATATCTTATCATAGCCTGTTACCTCCGTTATCGCAGCTTTCAGTATATCATAATCCGGCATGGCTGCCCAGTATCGTCAGATATCGGGATCGTGTTGTCTGTAAGGGATCTGTTTGATTTCAGACGGACTTGACTACAGCTGCAATCATTATTTCCGGAAATCACAGACCCTTACGGACAATGGTCACGTATCGGAAGAAACCCTTTCTCATCTGGCGCAGAACGGAATATGTCTGGTTTAAAGAAGCATTTTGCGGCATATGATCGTATCCATGCAGTGAAAATGGGGAACGCCGCCGCTGAAATCTTCAAAGATCACTTCATCGATACGTTCTACCTTCCAGTCCGGGAAGAATGTGAATAACTCGCCGGCCTTCCACATCTTTTCTTCCAGATCCCAATCCGGCGGAAGTTCCAAAAAAGGCTTCTCTACAAAAGCATTAAAATATACCACACCATTCTTTTTTGTTATCCTGTTGATCTTATCAAAGAATTCTTTCTTATTCTGTTCGAACAGATATTGAACTGTTCCCGTGGAATAAACGATATCAAATTGTTCCTGTATCTCAAAGGTATTGATGTCGTCAACATATGCATTGATGCTTAGCTTCTTTGTCTCGGCAAGTTTTATTGTCTTTCGGATGCCATTTTCCGTAAGGTCGAAAGCCGAAACATCATATCCCTTCTGCGCCATATAAACTGCATCTTTTCCTTCCCCACAGCCGATATCAAGTACTTTTTTCCCTGCTTCGGGCGGGCACAATCTGATCAGCTCTTCCAAAAAATCACCGGGTTCCAATCCCCAATAATAATCATCCGTCGAATACCATTTTTCATAATTCGTTCTTATACTCATATCTTCTCCTTCTGATCCCGATCAGAAATCCCTTATCAACAGACGGGTTCCGTTTTCAATGAATGCCGCCCTGGAACCATAGGAGGATAACAGACAGACATTACATTCTTCTCCTTTTTCATATGGTCATGACTTGCAGATCATTCCCCGCCCCGGCGTTTCCAGGGAATGCACCGGTTTACCCGCTTCTTGTACCGGGCATATTCATCACCGTACAGATCCAGCAGCCACTTCTCTTCCGTATTGATCAGGGCTACCGTCATGATCAGCCAGTCGAGGACCGGCAGGATCAGCATCCACAGGTTATGCCACATCAACACTCCACCGGATAACGCGATCCACCAGCCGCTGTACATCGGATTTCTTACCCATGAATATATGCCTTTGGTCTGCAGTTTGTTCTCCGTGATGGAATCGTCCATATCGGAACGCAGGGCTCCGATATACCAGACAACAATTCCCGCAACGATCAACAGTCCCCCGATGATACGGAAGATAATAGTCCATGGAGCAGGCAGAATTCCTATTTTGAAAACATATCCGAATAATATGATCCCGATGACATTAAGCAGCGCCATGCCATAGACAATATAGGGTCCGACACCGAAAAGCGGGAGTTTCTGTCCTTCCTTCATATAGTTCTTCAGCATATTATTTCCTCACCCGTCTTTTTCTACTTTCCTCTTTCTTAATTCATCCAACTCTACCCATATCCGGGCCTGCTCTTTATAAGCTTTATTCAGCTCGATCTTATAGTTTATATCACCGAAGAAGCCGGCGATCTTTGACGGCAGAATGCCTGATCTTGTATAACCGTATCTTCCGAACAATCTTACAAAACAATATACGGTTATTATGATCAGTATTAATGTAAGGGAATGAAGCCTCGGAACATCGATGAATAACCATCGGATATAAGAGTTATTAAATATACCCAGATCGACATTATGTATTCCACGTGCATTTGCCTCTACTATAGTTTTGTGACAATAGTCACCGGCTAATCTGGAAAAGATCAGAAAAAACAAGCTGGTAACAAAAGGCAGGATCAGTTTCAGATTATGGATCGGCGACTTTTTCTTAGTAATCCTGGCAATTCCGGAATTAATGCTGTCAAGTTCCCTTTCGCAGATCCGTATACTCCTGTTATCATCGCTCGGATACATATCTATGATCATCCCTCGTCAGAGACCTTATTTTTCCCCTGTTTTACTCTCAGATCCAGTGTAGCATATTCCCGATCCGCTGACCACGTTGTTTTTCAAGGATCTGTCCCTTCCTCTTTATCCCGCCATATTGCACATTGTTTCATAAAAGCCCGGTATTAATGACGTTGCAAGGATCCATGATACGGTCATCATATCAATAAGTACATGTCCCACCATGATCGGAAGGGGATCCCGTTTCTTCTGATAATACCAGCAGAGTATGACCGTCAGCGGAAGGAAGGACAGAAAACGGTAGAAAATGTATCTTCCATCAAGCAGTGTCGGAATAAAACAATGTTGTAATGCATAGAAGAATGCAGGTATGACGATCCCCGCACCTTTATTCTTCATCACATTGACCCCGCATCCGAGATATAAGCCATCCTCTGCAAACGCAGTAGATACAGGAAGCAGGAAGAAGTTAATCACAGCCAATATTTTTGCGACTGGCGTTATCATCATCGGAGAAGCATAGGGCAGAACTCCATAACATATGAAACCGGCCAGATACATCCCTCCGGTACCCACAAGCAGGATAACGATCGAAATGATCACGATCTGTTTGAGCTTCGAAGCCCCCTTCCTGTAATTGATCAAATCCCAATATGTGATACCGTTCTTTTTTGAAATCCCTATAAGCAGGATTATAGTAAATACATTTACTATAGTTGCCACGATAGTCCACCAATTGCTGATCTCACTTAATCCTTTGCCGGAGATCCCGGAGCCAAGCAAAAAGACAAGCAGGAATACCACGGAACGTATCGGAAGTAAAAAAGCAAGTTTCCCGCGACTCATTCTCTATCCCTCATGGATGCCGTTCATAAGCATCGTAACTGTATCCGAAATAAAACGGTCTCTCTGCTTTTTACTTTTCAGATCATATCCGGTCAGTAAGCCGGAATTCTCACCTGCAAGAAAAGCCGCCTGCATGATCGAAGCAAGCGAAAACGCGATATACTTTTTCTGTTTCTTTGGGATATCTCCCCGTAAAGCCATTTGGAAGCCCTTCTGCGTCAGCGCGGAATTCCCGCCGTCTTTATAGTTCTTCAGGTCTGACAGTATCGAGATCTTCACAATGGAAGGATTAGAATACAGATAATCAAAGGTTTGCCGAGCATATAAAATAAGCCGTTCCCGATCGGACAGCCCGTCATCCGCCTGATAATCTATCTTGTCCGGCCCCAGACCATTGAGCATCTCACTTATGATCTGTCTGCAGCATTCCGCGATCAGATTCTCTTTACTTCCGAAATGATAATTGATCAGGCCAAGTGCCACACCGCATTTGTCTGTGATCTTTCTAGCAGTTATATTATTGATATCGCCGTCGGATCCCTCTATGAGCTCCATCGTTGCTTTTATGATCGTACTCCTAATATCATCATTTTTCATAGATGCCCCTCCGATTTGAACGCTGTTCAATTTGTATAATATTGAACTTCGTTCAATTTGTCAAGCATCAAAAAAAGGTTGCCGCACTATGATAGTGCGACAGCCCCGTGAAAAACCATAAGAACCGTCCCTGTGGCTTACTCCGGCAGTCTTTCGAAAAGAGTCTGGCCGTCGTATTCGTCAAGCTCGCTGTTGTCGCTGACCCAGCAGAGCATACCGTCCTCGTCAAACCAGAAGCGGCCTGTGCCGTCGGTATATCTTACGTCATCCGTATAGGTTGTTTCGTCCGTGAAAGTACGTACATAAAACTTCGCATCGCTGTATTCCAGTTCTCCGCTGGACTCACCGTAAACGGCTTTCCCAATCTCCCAGTATGCGGTTTCGTAAGCACTGCCGCCCCAGACGACGCTGACCGTATAATTGATGCCGTCTTCCGTATCCATCGTGATCAGGCAGCGGCCGGTCCTGGGTTCCGTATAGGTTCCGATAAATTCATTCCTTCCCTGTCCCTGTTGCGGTGAACCGTGGCCGCCGCGGGTCAGGCGTTCCATCCCGCCGTTGCCGATCCAGAGGTTATCCGGATCTTCCTCATTATAATAGCAGCTGATCCAGGGCTCGGTTCCTTCCTCAAAGAAACCAAACATCGGGATCCGTGAGCCGTCGGCAAACTCTTCATATCCGCTCCGGACCTTTCCGCTCCTCGTTTCACCCTCATTTGAGGTATAGCTGAAGCTGCCGTCTTCCCCGATCTCCATCACACCTACCGAAGTAAACTCCGTCTGGTCATCCTGGTCCGCCAGCTGATAATACCAGCCGCCTGCGATAACGGAAAAATCGACCTCTTCTTCATCTGCCTCTTCCTCCGGGACATCCTCCGGCTCCTCCTCCGGTGCTTCCGTCGGCGCTGCCTCCGTGGGCGCAGCCGCTGCTGTCGGCGTTGCCGCTGCGGCCGCTTCCTTTCCGCTGTCCGATCCGCATGCGGCCAGCACAGACACGCTCAGCACTCCCGCAAGGATCAGTGCCATTCCTCTCTTTTTCATTTTTTCTTTCCTCCCGTTTTTGCAATATATATGTTCTGCCGCCGCCCTGTCGGCAGCGGAAAAGCATATCGTTATCCGATCCCGGTCACGCATACCGGGAACTTAAACATAACTCAGGACAGGGGATATTCCCTGCCCTGCTCCCTTTCCTATCTTGAATTGGGGTCCTCCCCCCGGGCGGTCTTGATCGCCACCTTGTCCGCATACATCCTCTCATCCGCCTCCTTGAGCATGGCCTCCAGGTCGTGTCCCGGCCCGCCGTATACCAGTCCGCAGGCGATGATGCATTCGATCCCGTCGTCTGCCCTGTTCAGCTCGGCGAGATTCTCCTGCCATTTCTTTTTGATCTCCTCCGCTTCCTGCTCTTCCAGATCCCAGG
>JAEELW010000082.1 GCA_016282915.1 Lachnospiraceae bacterium
ATGGATGGCGGATCAAGTGCACGAGTGCAGGGATGCACGCCGTGCACGGCCCGGGAGACGAAAGTATCCTGCCCCGAATGCGTAATAAAAGCCAGCCGAATGCAGAAGCGGAGTCAATGGCCCTGCACGGTAGCCGCTGAACCCGATCGCTTACCGCGGCTGTCCGTACAGGGACAGATGACGGAGCGCCGCCACACTACATACGCCGCACACTGGCTCTCCAGGCCCAGCCGCAGAGATAAAAGAAGCTGCGGAAGGGATTCAGTTTTTCCTGCTTCCGGTAAAGCCGCCAGATGCGCTGCACGGCTTTGAACTTGTTGGAGGAAAGGGAATGGGCCGGCCTGCGGTAGACTACGAGGCGTGCGTCGAGACCGCGTGCCGTCACGCCGCTGCGGAGGATCTGCCACCAGCAGGCGGTATCTTCGCTCTCCACATCCGGCATATGCACGATGCGCCGCCCCAGTTTTTTCAGATCCAGCAGGACCGTGGAGGTGAAGATCACCGTACGGCTCAGCGCATGGGCGTAATCCAGGGAGGAGGGCGCATGCACCACCTTCCCGGTGCCTTTGGCGTTCTCGTCGCCGAATTCGTAGGAAGTAAAAACAAAGGACGCATCCTGCTTCTTCATGAAGCGGAGCGTCCGTTTCAGTTTCTCCTCAAGCCACAGGTCGTCCGCATCCAGAAAGGCTAGATAACGCCCTTTGGCCGTGTCGATCCCGGCATTTCTCGCATTGGCCGCACCATGCTTTCCTTCGTTGACCAGGGTGCGTATGCGTGTATCTTCCGCCGCCAGCTCTTTCATGAGCGCGGCGCTGCCGTCCGTGCTGGCATCTTCCACCAGCAGCAGTTCAAAATTCTTATAGCTCTGGGCGAGCACGCTTTCAACCGTGCGGCGCAGATATTTCTCCGCATTGTGCACGGGGATCACGATGCTGACCAGCTCGTCCTGCGGTGCGGGAGCGGCCGGCTGCTGTTTCGCCTTTGTTCCCATCAACGGGCTCCCATGCGCGCGTTGTCGATATTTTCGCGAAACCAGTCGTAAGCCAGCTTCACGCCTTCTTCAAGCTCGATCTTGTGCCGGAAGCCCATGGCATGGAGCTTGCTCACATCGCAGAGCTTGCGGGGCGTGCCGTCGGGCATGCTGCTGTTCCAGACGATCTCGCCTTCATAGCCCACGGTCTTTTTCACCAGCTCGGCCAGCTCGCGTATCGTCAGTTCTTTTCCGGTTCCGATATTGACATGCTCTTCACCGTCGTAATTTTCCAAAAGGAATACGCAGGCGTCCGCCATATCGTCCACATACAGGAACTCGCGGAGCGGTGAACCCGTGCCCCAGAGCTCCACGGAAGGTGCTCCCGAGATCTTGGCCTCGTGGAATTTCCGGATCATGGCCGGCAGAACGTGGGAACCCTGCAGCTCATAATTGTCCCGGGGGCCGTACAGATTGGTGGGCATGCAGCTGATGAAATCGTCGCCGTACTGGCGCTTGTAAAACTTGCACATCTCCAGACCGGAGATCTTGGCGATGGCATAAGCTTCATTCGTTTCTTCCAGGGGCCCCGTGAGCAGTGCGCTCTCGGGTATGGGCTGGGGCGCCATCCGCGGATAGATGCAGCTGCTGCCCAGGAAGAGCAGCTTCTTTACCCCGTACTGATGGCAGCAGTGGATCACGTTACACTGGATCTGCATGTTATAATAAGCAAATTCCGCCGGCGCCGTGTTGTTGGCATTGATGCCGCCCACCTTGGCCGCCGCCAGGACCACCACATCCGGCTTCTCGGAAGCAAAGAATTTCCGTACCGCTGCCTGCTCCGTCAGATCCATCTCCGCATGTGTGCGTCCGATGATGTTTGTATACCCGTGACGTTCCAGGGAACGTACGATCGCACTCCCGACCAGCCCGCGATGCCCTGCGACGTATACTTTATCATTTTTTTCCGCTTTCGCCATCTTTGATAAACCTCCTTGCGTTTTCAGCGACTAACCGATATAATATCTCTATGCGTTATCTGAATGAATTATTTCACAACCCCATCCTTATGTCCGCCGTTTCTGCCTGGTTTGTGGCGCAGATCCTGAAAACCATACTCCATACTGCCCTCACCAGGAGTTTTAATGCCGAGCGTCTGATCGGCACCGGCGGTATGCCCAGTTCCCATTCCGCTACCGTTACCGGTCTGGCCACTGCGGTATTTCTCAAATGCGGACCGGGTTCCGTGGAATTTGCCCTTGCCGGCGCCCTGGCGATCATCGTGATGTATGATGCTCTGGGGATAAGGCGTCAGGCAGGTAAACATGCCCAGGTACTGAACGAAATGATGGACACCATGGAAAAGATGGAACAGGTGGACTGGAATACCCTTTCCCCGGATGACCGTCTGAAAGAGTTTCTGGGACATACGCCCCTTCAGGTCGCCGCCGGCGTCATCGTCGGTGTCCTGATGGCGATCCTTATGTGTGTGAAGGTGTTCCGTTAAGATATTCCGCGATCGCGTCTTTCCAGTCTTTAAAACGAAATCCCGTATTCAGACGGAACATCCGTTTTTCCAGCGCAGAATAGGAAGGCCTGTCTGCCGATGCCGGAAAACGCTTTTTGTATTCCTGTGAAGAAATACGCTCCACCTTTGTGTCCAGTCCTTTCAGGCGAAAGATCTCTTCTGCAAAATCCGCCCAGCTGCAGATACCCTCGCAAGTACCGTGGTAGATCCCGTATTCCTCCGTCGGGAGCAGGGTGAGGATCGCCCTTGCCAGCTCCATCGCCGAAGTGGGATTTCCCAGCTGGTCATCCACGATGCCGATGGAATCGTGTTTTTCCGCCAGCGCGAGCATGGTGCGGACGAAGTTCTTTCCTTCCCCGTACAGCCAGGCCGTACGCACGATGAACCAGCGTTCCGCAAACTGCTGCACAAAGATCTCCCCGGCCAGCTTGCTGCGTCCGTAGGCACTGCGGGGCGCCGGCGTATCGTACTCCGTGCAGGGCACGGTCCCGTTTCCCGGGAAGACATAATCGGTGGAGATATGAACGAGCTTCGCGCCGTATTTGCGCGAAGCGATCGCAAGATTCCTGGGTCCGATGGCGTTGATCCGGAAAGCCCCGTCCTCATCGGCTTCACAGCCGTCCACATTGGTGGCCGCGGCACAGTTAACGATCACATCCGGCTTCTGCTGCGCGACATAGGCCTGCACGGCATCCAGCTTTGTGATGTCCAGATCCTGCACATCCGTTCCCAGATATTCGTATTCATCATTGTTTTCCGTGAGCGCCAAAAGCGCCCTGCCCAGCTGTCCGTTGCAGCCGGTCACCATCATACGCATGCTCTCAGTCCCCCAGATGCAGGCGGTTCAGCGCGGAAAAGATGGCACGCACAGAAGCCCTGGTGATATTGGAACTCACGCCCACGCCATAAGTCACGTCGCCGCTGTCCTCGTTCAGCAGATGGATATAGGCAGCCGCCTGGGAATTGGCGCCGCTCTGCAGAGCGTGCTCCTCGTAGTCCAGGATGCGGATCTTGATGCCAAAGGTCTCGCGCAGACCGCGCTGTACCGCATCCAGAGGACCGTTGCCCACGGCGTCAAAGGTCTTTTCCACGTCATGATCCGTATAAGTCACATGCACGCCGGTATCGAAATCCGATTCCGTCTCTCCGGACAGATCGTCCACACGGAGCTTGCGGAAATGGATGGGCTCGTTCTTTTTGAGATATTCCTCGCGGAATTTATCCATCACGGTCTCGGGCGAGACTTCACCCTGCTTCTCGGAAAGCGCCTGGATCACATCCGCAAATTCCCTCTGCATGGGCTTGGGAAGCTTGAAGCCGAAGTAGCTTTCCATGACAAAGGCTACGCCGCCCTTGCCGGACTGGGAATTGATACGCACGATGGGTTCGTATTCCCGTCCGATATCCGCCGGGTCGATGGTAAGATAAGGTACCTGCCAGATCTCGCTGCCCCGGGACTGCATCGCATGCACGCCCTTGTTGATCGCATCCTGGTGAGAACCGGAAAATGCGGTAAACACCAGCTTGCCGGCATAAGGATGGCGGGGATGGATGGGGATCTTGCAGCAGCGCTCGTAAAGCTCGATGGCTTCGTTCACATTATCCAGCGCCAGGCCGCAGTCGATGCCCTGCGAGAACATATTATAGGCAAGATTCACGATATCCACGTTTCCGGTACGTTCACCGTTTCCGAAGAGTGTCCCCTCGATACGGTCCGCACCCGCAAGCAGGGAAAGCTCCGCAGCCGCCACGCCCGTCCCCCGGTCATTGTGGGGATGCACGCTCAACACGACCGCGTCACGCTTGTGCAGATGCTTGCTCATATATTCGATACGGTCCGCAAAAACATTGGGTGTGGTCATCTCCACCGTGCTGGGCAGGTTGATGATCATGGGATGCTCCGGATCGGGATCCCACAGATCGATCACCGCATTGCACACCTCCAGTGCATAATCCAGTTCCGTTCCGGTAAAGCTTTCGGGAGAGTACTCCAGCGTAAGCTCACCGTCATATTCCTTCCGGTGATCCATCACCATGCGCGTTCCCTTCAGGGCGATCTCCTTCACCTCTTCGCGGCTCGCGTTGAACACCACATCCCGCTGCAGCGTGGAAGTGGAATTGTAGATATGCATGATGGCGGATTTTGTTCCCTGTATCGCCTCAAAACTGCGGATGATCTGCTCCTCACGGCACTGTGCCAGCACCTGTACCTTCACATCATCCGGGATCATCTTCCGATCCACAAGCTGTCTCAGGAAATCATATTCGATCTGGCTCGCTGCGGGAAATCCCACTTCGATCTCGTGAAAGCCCAGCTTCACCAGATAATTGAAAAATTCGATCTTTTCCGAAACGATCATCGGATCGATCAGGGCCTGGTTTCCGTCTCTCAGGTCCACACTGCACCAGACCGGTGCTTTTTCGATCTCCCTGTCCGGCCAGGTCCGTTCAGGATAACGGTCCACCGGCACACGCTGATAACGCTTGTAGTTTAACATTGCCTTGTCCTCTTTTTCAGCTTTCTTCTCCCAGTCCGCTTTCTACAGCCTTAACCAGGCATTCCAGTGCTTCTTCTTCGTCTTCGCCTTCGCAGATAAATTCCACTTCATCCCCGCATTTCACGCAGGCCCCCAGCACACTCAGCACGCTCTTTGCATTGGCGATATTATCCCTGAAGCTGAAGGTAGTCGAAGAGCGAAACTTCATTGCTTCCTTGCACAGATTGCCCGCAGGACGCAGATGCAGACCGGTCGGATTTTTGATGGTTACCCTCTGTCGTACCATAACATAACCTCCGTTCCATTACATAGTTTTGAACCCCTAACCCCAATAATTCCTTAAAACCGTATTCATATATTCCCGGACGCGATCCTCATGCACGTCTAAGAAAGTTTATTATAGCATTTCTATCATAAATACGCAAGTTTCAGAGCACCGTCCTCGTGATCAGCGCCGCAAGCTTCTTTGCCTCCTCGCTGATCTCGGCCTGATTCTTGCCTTCGATCATCACACGTACCAGCGGCTCGGTCCCGGAAGGACGGATGAGCACGCGTCCCTCTCCCGCAAAACGCTCTTCCAGAGCGGCAATGGCGCCTGCGATCTCGGGATAATCCATATAGCTTTCCTTTTTGTGGTTCGGCACCTTGGCATTGACCAGGGCCTGCGGCAGCACCTCCATGATGGATGCCAGTTCGGAAAGCTTCTTTCCGGTATTCTTCATCACCTCCAGCAGGTGAAGCGCGGAAAGCAGGCCGTCACCGGTGGTATTTTCATCCAGGAAGATGATATGGCCGGACTGTTCACCGCCCAGATTGGCACCGATCTCCCGCATACGTTCCAGCACATAGCGGTCACCCACGCGGGTCTGCTCGATATTGATGCCATGCTCCTTTGCCATCAGCGTAAAGCCCAGGTTGCTCATCACCGTAACGATGATGCGGTTGTCCTTCAGGCTCCCGTTCTCTTTCATATAATTGCCGATGATGGCCATGATCTGGTCGCCGTCTACCAGGTGACCGTTCTCATCCACGGCCAGACAGCGGTCGGCATCGCCGTCAAAGGCAAGGCCCAGATCGGCTTTTTCATAGACCACCCTGCCCTGCAGTTCCTCCATATGCGTGGATCCGCAGTTGGCATTGATGTTCACGCCGTCCGGATTGTTGTGGATGGGGATCACGGTGGCGCCCAGCCTGCGCAGGGCCTCTACGGAAGTATAATGGGATGCGCCTTCCGCACAGTCCACCACCACTTTCAGATCTTTCAGTTCCACGGGAACCGCGTTTACCGAATGATTGATATAGTCCTCACGTGCCTCCATCCGGTACTGTATCCGTCCGATGCGGCTGCCTGTGACAAACTCCACGCCCTGCATGCCCTTACGGATATAGGCTTCGATCTCGTCCTCCAGCGCATCCGGCAGCTTGTAGCCGTCGCCGTCAAAAAACTTGATCCCGTTAAACTCCACGGGATTGTGGGATGCCGAGATCACAACCCCCGCATCCACACGGTATCTCTTCGTCAGATAAGCCACCGCCGGCGTGGGAACAACGCCCACATATACCGCATTGGCACCCACCGAGCACACGCCGGCCATCAGTGCATGTGCCAGCATATCTCCGGAGATCCTGGTATCACAGCCCACCATGATCGTAGGTTTGTGATCCTTTTCGCGCGTGAGCACGGTAGCGCCCGCCTGTCCCAGCTGCATCGCCAGAAGCGGTGAGAGCTCGTCATTTGCCACACCCCTCACTCCGTCTGTTCCGAACAATCTGCCCATTTCTTTCCGCTCCTTTTACAGATCCGTGATCTTTGTCAATCTTACATCCACATAATACTTCTCTGTGGTCTCCACTCCGTCAGGCAGTCCCAAATCCACCTCGATCTGGAAGATTCCGTCCTCCGCTTCCCTGTTATGGGATTCGAGGAACTCACCCACATCGATGCTGCCCTTGATCTTTTTACCGTCCACAGTCTTGATATCCTTATCCACGCCACGGACCTTTACCACAAGATTTACAAGCCTGCGCCCGCCGTCGCCGCCCTCACCGTCGGTAAGAAGCAGCACTTCGCCGTCAAAACCGTCCGGCAGATTGCTGAGCATCAGGTTGCGGATCGGCACGCTGATCTCCTTCTCGATCAGCTTTTCGATGGTCACGGACACGTTTACCGTTCCGTCAAAATCGGATTCGTCATCCAGCACCAGACGGATGCCGTCCGGCAGGTATTCCTTCAGATTCAGCGTTCTGGTCAGGGACTCGCTTTCTCCTTCCACCGAGATCTCGGCCGAAGGCACCGTCACCTGGGAGATACCGTTCAGTATGCTGCTGCGTCCGCAGATCGTCACTTCCCTGCGGTCCGCCACCGGTCCGGCCGAAACCTTATAACCTTCGGCGGGCTTTCCGGAAATATTATAGTTCACACCGACGGTTTTATACGGCAGTATCTCTACCCCGACGTTGATCGAAGAGATATTGGTCTTCAGGTTATCGTGTTTTACGATATTCCCGTTTTTGTCATACAGATTGATATCCGCGCTGGTGCTCAGATCGTTGGTCCGTCCGGCGATACTGACGCTGCATTCGGCCTTGGCGATGGTGTTCACCACCGATTCCGGACCGCTCACCCGTACCGAGTTCTGGTTCTGCGTGATATTTCCGACTACATAACCCTCTGCGGGCTCCCCCGTAGGCGCTATGTTGACCGTCATCGGGATCTCTTTCAGATTTTCCACAGACAGCTCCAGCTGATCCCTGCTCTGCCAGATACTGTCCAGCTGGTCGTTACTCTTGTTTGTATAAACCTTGATCTTTACATTATTCAGATAGGACAGTTCTTCCATATCCGCAACGGCCCGGATATTTTCATAGCTCAGTGTCTCCAGTATGGAACGGGGGCCGCGGATCTCCACGTCGATGACGTTCGTATTGTTGATCACCTCGTATACTTTTCCCTTTTCGGTCAGTTTATCCCCGTTTAAAAGCTCGACCCGCACCCCGCTGTAGGAGGTGGAACCGATAGGATCCGCGTAATTCACCACGATCAGCCACAGAACGAAGGCGATCAGCAGTGAAAGCAGCTTAAGACCGATATTACTGGTCAGCCTTTTCAGCATCGGTATTGCCTCCTTTCTGTCCGCCAAACCAGGGCTTACGTTTTTTCTTTACTTCCTCCTGCGGCTTGTCCTGTACCAGCTCCAGCTTCTCCCGCAGACCTTCCTGGGTCAGCGCGCTGTAAAGCTTGCCTTCGTAAGCCACACTCACCTTTCCGTTTTCTTCCGAAACGATCACGGTCATGGAATCCGTAGCCTCGGAAATACCCACGCCCGCGCGGTGTCTTGTTCCCAGAGCCTTGCTCAGGTTCCGGTTGTCGGAAAGGGGAAGATAACAGGTCGCCGCCACGATACGGTCGCCGCGGAAGATCACGGCCCCGTCATGCAGCGGTGTATTATGTTCAAAAATATTGATCAGCAGCTGGGAAGACACGGTGGCATCGATGGCGATCCCCGTTTTTTCATATTCCATCAGTGTTTCATTGCGTTCCAGCACCATCAGCGCACCGGTCTTCACCCGCCCCATGGCAAAGGAAGCCTTGACGATCTCGTCAATGGTATGATCGGAATAACGTCCGTGGGTACGCGTACTGTCACTGTTCATCAATGAAAAAAAGATATTTTTCTGACCCAGCTGTTCCATAGCCCTGCGCAGCTCGGGCTGCAATACCACCACAATACCCAGCAGCAGCATGGACAGACCGTGCTCGGCGAGCCAGAGGATTGTAGACATATTAAAGATAGCCGCGAGCAGCAGGATACCAAGGATCACGATCATCCCTTTTAAAAGGGACCACGCCTTGGTCTTGCGCACCCAGCCCATGATCGCATACACCATAAAAGAAATGATCAGGATCTCGACTATGTCGGTGATCCGGATCCTCGGCATACGAATGGCGGAAATATACTCTTGTACAAAACTGAGCACTTTATTTATCATGACCCATTCCGTTACCTGTTGCTCCCTTGCGGCGTCTCAGCCGGTATTCCGGTACATCGCCCTTTTCCGTATCTTCCTCCTGCGGCTTTACGGCTTTTACCACCGCTTCGGTCAGGGGTTTTTCCCTTCCCTTGATCTTCTTCACCTTGCGGTCGGCCAGAGACACCGTGTTCTTCGGAACCGCTTTCACATAGTAATAATACTCATCATCCTCAAACTGTACCTTCTCGGTACGGCTGTAATCCACATTAAAGACAAAGAACTGCAGCACTTCCGCCACCACCAGCGCCAGAAGGCTTCCGACGATCAGCCCGCCGATGCCGATATTGGTCACAAAACGCAGATCCCCGACCAGCACAACGACGATGTCGATCAGCATTCCGGTGATCATGGCGATGGTCCAGCAATGATCCACCGGCAGCCGCCGGATCAGGTATACGCACAGTATCGTGATCGCAAAAGCCACGATGAGCACCTGCATCTCGCGGTTATTCATCATCGCATCGATAAGGATACGAAATTTCTCCAGCATAAATATGGGATCCGATTCCTGTGCCATGAGTCCGCTGCGGTTCAGCGAGATATAATGCAGCAGATGATAGGTCACCACGCCGCAGCCTACCGAGACCACGGAGGTGGGAACGCCGACAAGTCCCGCACAGATCGGTATCACATAAGGGATCTTCAGCATAAAGCACAGCGGTGTCATGATGAGCAGTATCGTATCTTTCGGCGAAAAGCGGAAATACATCAGAAACATGATCATGAAGAGCACGCCGGTAAATGCTACTGCCTCAAGCGACAGCGTATAAAGATGCAGAAGGATCATCAATACGCTCAGCACCACGATAAAGTTGATCGGGAAAAAGGAGCAGAGCAGTGCCAGCACCAGTACCACGGGTACGGAACGGACCACCGCCGAATAACCGATGCCGCGATTGATCATCAAGAACGTGATAAACGCCAGTAAAAACTTTAAGGCGGGTTTGCACAGGTTTTCGAACCTGCTGTAAAAACTCTTGATCGTTTCTCGTATTGTTAACAGTTGCGTCATTTCCTTTTCCTTACGGCCTTACACGCTCAGCCGTCTGCTGTGCGCCTGCCATTTCCTTTCGATACATTGATCCCAGGCGGCGAAGATTATTGTAATACACGCGCAGATTCCTCCGGGCTCTGCGATAACGTACCACATACACCACATAGGTCACGGCGGCGTAAATGATGATCAGCAGGACGTAACGGTAAAGGATGTCCTTTCCGAACGCCCACAGATCCATCTCATAGATATTCTCCATGAATTTTTCAAGATCATAAGCCAGATAGACTCCAAGGAGCACAACATAAGTGATCGTGCCATAGATCACGGATTTAATGATCTCTTTCGCGATGTAGTCGCCGCGAAAGTACGTGCCTATCGCCATGCTCTTTTTGCCTTCGCCCGTCTCAAATGCCGCCAGACGGGTCATCAGTTTGATCCTTGATTCGTTCAGCATATCACTTCTTAAAAGTATACATCTTGGGCCCGCTGTCCCTCTTATCGGCAGCCTGGGACGCTTCCGACTGACGTCCCGCCGCACTGAAGGTATTGGCCTGTTCCTTCTTGCACTTTTCGCAGTATCGTCCGGTCACGATCGTCTTGCCGCAGCTCTCGCAGCTGAGCTTCAAAGGCGAATCCGTCGAGAAAACGAGTCTCTCCTCCCGGATCCACTGCTCCACCTGACGCTGATCCACACCGCAGGCTTCCACGATCTGGTTCATCGTAGCCGTTCTGTTTGTCCGGACAAATTCCTTCACTTCCTGAAATTTCTTTTCCGCCTCGTCACGACAGACCGGGCAGATGGGAGGACCGGCAACGTAATTAAACATCTTCCCGCATTTTTTGCAATTCCGGATATTCATGCTGTCTTCCTCCTGCTTGCTTATAGTGTAATACCAACAGCCAGTGTCACAAAAAAAACATTCTTCACCCCGGCGCCCTTCAGCTCCGCCGCAGCGGCATCGATCGTAGCCCCGGTGGTGTAGATATCGTCAACGAGCACAACTTTATCTAATTTTACAACATCTTGCGTACAAAGAAAAGCGTTTTTTATGTTTATTTGACGCTCCCGATCCCCCAGCAGCTTCATTGGACGCGTATTCCGGACTCTTTTCAGCAGTTTTTTCCTGACAGGCAGCTTAAGAGCCTCCCCCATCACTTCTGCCAGCGCCTCCGCCTGATTGTAGCCCCTCCGTCTCTCCCTGGCGGCATACATCGGCACCGGGATCAGGGCCTGCACCCCCCACTGCTTCAGCTGCGGCCCGAAACGTCTGGCCAGTTCCCTGCCGAAAAAACGTGCATATTCCCTGCGCCCGTTATATTTCATGCGATACAATGCCAACCGCACAAAGGGATATTCATAAAGTGCCAGACCCCTGTCATAAACATGACGGTGCCTGGCACAGCTTACACAGTATTCCTCCTCATCCGCACGAAGAGGTGCGCCGCATTTCATACAGCGCGGATCCCGGACATAATGCAGTTTCTTCCGGCACTCCGGGCAGATCCCGCTCTTTACATCAGCGATACGCAGCACCGTATCGCAGATCGCGCAGCGCCTCGGATATAACAGATCGTACAGAAATTCATGGATGCGCCCCATCTGCCTTCCTCCCGTCACCTGATCAGCCTGCGGAGTCCTCTTCTTCCGGTACAGCGAACCGCGTACCGGCAGCCTCTCTGATCCTCTCCTCCAGAGAGGTATAACGGTGCTGCACATGGGCGTTTTCGATCATCTGCTGAACGGTGCTCCGCAGTCCCAGGATGATGACGCAGCGCTTCGCCCTGGTCACCGCCGTATAAAGGAGGTTGCGGCTCATCAGCATACGCGGCCCCGAAAGCAGCGGCAGGATCACCAGCGGATACTCACTTCCCTGCGCCTTATGTATGGTCACCGCATAAGCCGGCTCCAGCTCTTCCAGAAGCTGGAAGGGATAATAGACCGCCCGGTGATCGTCAAATTCCACCTTCATCAGCTTCAGATAGGAATTGATCTCGCGCACCACGCCCGTGTCCCCGTTAAAAACCCCGCGGCCGCTATCCACGACCACGCCGTATTTTCCCTCGATCTCCCATTCCAGCTGGTAATCGTTTTTGATCTGCATCACCCGGTCACCCTCGCGGAAGAGCAGATCGCCGAAGCGCACCTCCTGACGGTCCTTCGCCGGCGGATTGAGTCTTTCCTGCAGAAGCGCGTTCAGCGCTTCCACGCCGAGATTTCCGCGGCGCATCGGCGTAAGCACCTGGATGTCCGACTGCGACAGGCCCAGCCGCCGCGGCAGCACATCCCGGATCAGCTCTACGATATAATGGCAGATCACCTCGCTGCTGTCCTTCTCCAGCAGAAAGAAATCCTCGTATTTCACGGAAAGATCGGGGATCTCGCCCCGGTTGATACAGTGTGCGTAACTGACGATATGGCTCTCGCCCGCCTGGCGGAAGACCTTTTTCAGACGCACCACGGGAAAGGCCTCGCTGTTCATGATATCGCGCAGCACCTGCCCCGGTCCCACGCTGGGAAGCTGGTCCACATCACCGACCAGGATCAGGCGCGCTCCGTTGGGGACCGCCGCCAGCAGCGCCCTCAGCAGGTGTATATCCACCATGCTCACCTCGTCCACGATCACGCAGTCAAGATCCAGCGGTTCGTCCTCGCCTTTCCCGAAGCGGAAAACGCCGCCCCTGTCCTCGTCCGGCCCGATCTCCAGCAGACGGTGCAGCGTCTGCGCTTCATATCCGCAGGTCTCCTGTATGCGTTTGGCCGCGCGCCCCGTTGGCGCCGCCAGCGCAAAGCTGCTGCCCTCGGCCTCCAGTCTCTTCAATATCTCGTTGATCGTGGTCGTTTTCCCCGTACCCGGACCGCCGGAAAGGATCAGCACGCCGCTGTCTGCGGAGAGCCGCACCGCTTCCTTCTGCAGCGTATCCAGCTCGATCCCGCCCCCGGCTTCCGTTGCCGGCTCCGCCGCGGAACGCGAAGGGTGAAACGCTTCTTTCAGCTCCAGAAGGCGCTGTGCGCAATAGCTTTCCGCACGGAAATAGCTGTTCAGATAAACCCGCTCGCCGTCCTCCGCGCGCAGGATACGCAGCCGGTGATCGATGGCCAGGGCCGGCAGCTGTTCTTTCACCAAATCCGCCTCCAGCCCGAGCATATCGGCCGTCACCCGGCACAGCTCCTCCGAAGGATAATAGCAGTGCCCTTCCTGCGCCAGCTGACCCAGGTTATACTCCAGTGCGCAGCGGATACGGTATTCCGAATCCCTCGCGATACCTGCTTTCTGCGCGATGGCATCCGCCCGCTTAAAACCCACAGCCGGCACATCCTCGGCCAGGCGGTAGGGATTGTTCCGGAAAACATTATAAAGCTCGTCCCCGTAGATCGCGCAGATCTTATCGGCCAGCGCCTGACTGATCCCATACTGCTGCAAAAAAAGCAGCGCCGCACGCTGCTCGCGCTTCTCCACCAGCTGGTCCGTGATCTCGCGGGCCATACGCTCCGATACGCCTTTGACCTCCGCCAGCCGCTCCGGTTCCTCCTCCATGATACGGAAGGTATCCTCCCCGAAGCGGTCCACGATGCGCGTGGCCAGTTTTTCTCCCAGCCCCCGGATCGCGCCGCTGCCCAGATAGCGGATCACCGAAATACGGTCCACCGGCGGCACGGAACGGATCGAGGAAAACTTCAGCTGCCGTCCGTACACGGCATGCTCCACATACTCTCCCTCCAGCTCCACCGTTTCCCCGGCGTCATAGCCTTTGGCCATACCGACACAGGTCTCGCTCCCTCCTGCGGTCACGAGACTCATAACGGTATATCCGTTTTCTTCATTCTGATAGCTGATCCGGTCGATATAACCTTTAAGAATCTCCATCTTCCACGGAATTGCCGGCAGCCGCCGCAGGGTTGCCCTGCTGCTCCTGCTTCTCAAGCACCTCGGCCAGGCTCAGACCCTGGGCATTGTGCTTCATCTGTTCAAACATCTGCATTGCGAGGCTGTTGGACCCCATGGACTGCTCCGTGAGCTGGCGCGCCGTATGGCTGATGGCGCCGTCCATGAAATAGTCCAGCTGGATATTGCTCTTATCCTCTTCCGAAGAAAACACCTCGGAACTCTTTTTCATTTCCTTGATGACCTGCTCCCAGAGATAACTCTCAAACTCCTTGCAGGCATCCATCATCTCCTCTTCGCTCTGCGCCTTCTTTGCATTTTCGCTGAGCTTCGCGCTGTTCTGCGCGGAAGCGAGGGAGGAAGCGTAGCTTGTCACGTCTTTTATGTTGTTCATATTGGATATATCCATGATCTTTCCTCCTCTCATGTGAAAAAAGCATTCCGTCCGCTTATGATTATTGCAGCCGTTGTTACGGCATATAAACGCAGGTTCCGATTCCATCGTTTATGATTATTACAGCCGTTGTCACGGCATATTAGCGCAGGTTCCGATTCCGTCGCTTTGCAGCTTCAGGGAAACTGCCCGACTCTTTCTTCTCTTTCCGGAACCGCGCCATATTCGGCATCCCTGCCTCAGATGGCGCTCGATCGGCCTTCCGGGCCGCTCGTTCCTGCTGCTCTCTGCAGTTTCCGAAGCTGCATAAGCTCCTCCATAGTCACCTGCTTCTTCATATGCCGTGACTTCCGGCGGAAGCTTTATCTGCTTATGCGTAGGGAACGATATCTGCTCTATGCCTCTGATTACTTGTATTCCGGACGTCGGACATGCATTCCATCGCTTATGATTATTACAGCCGTTGTCACGGCATATAAACGCAGGTTCCGATTCCGTCGCTTTGCAGCTTCAGGGAAACTGCCCGACTCTTTCTTTTCTTTCCGGAACCGCGCCATATTCGGCATCCCTGCCTCAGATGGCGCTCGATCGGCCTTCCGGGCCGCTCGTTCCTGCTGCTCTCTGCAGTTTCCGAAGCTGCATAAGCTCCTCCATAGTCACCTGCTTCTTTATATGCCGTGACTTCCGGCTGGAGTTTAGCATCCACGCAATCAGCTCAAGCAGCTTACTGCTTGAGCTGATTGGCCTGCTGCATCATGGTGTCGGTGGTGGTGATCACGCGCGAGTTGGCCTCGTAGGCGCGCTGCGCCACGATCAGGTTCACCATCTCGTCGGCCAGCTGCACATTGGAGCCTTCGAGATAACCCTGCACCACGCGGCTCTTTTCCAGATTGTTGTTGGTCGCCTCGTTCAGCGGCGCGCCGCTTGCGTCGCTCTCCAGATAAAGGGAGCCGTCCAGCTTTTCCAGGCCCGCGGGGTTATTGAACTGCCATACCCCGAGACGGATTCCGAGGGAAGCAGGATTGTTCTGTGCATCGGGATAAAAGAGCTCGCCGTCGCCGGAGATGGTGATGCGGCTGGTGGTATAATCGCCTTTCAGCTCGATGGGGTTGCCCTTCGTATCCAGCACGCCGTTCCCGTCCGAATCCGTCAGCTCCAGGCCCTTCGTGGTAATGGCCCAGTGGAAATCCCCGTTTCTCGTATAACCCGTGGTCCCGTCGGCGCGCTTTACCCCAAAGAGGCCTTTGCCGCCGATGGCAAAAGAGGATTCACTTTCCGATGCAAGGAAGGCGCCCTGCCGGAAGATCGTCGTAATGGAAGATGCACGCACACCCAGACCCACCTGGGAATCGATGGGCTTGGTCTCCCCGTTGGCGCTGGTAGTCTTTGTCTGCAGCTCCTGATAGAGCAGCGACTTGAATTCATTCTGACTGGTCTTGTAACCCGTCGTATTTACATTGGCGATATTGTTCGAAATGGTATCCACAGCCGTCTGCTGTGCCAGCATTCCGGTAGCGCCGGACCATAAGGATCGTACCATGTCATCTTCCTCCTTCCGCTATGCTTACTGCAGCCTGCCCAGCTGCGTTGCCGTCCCCAGTGAAGTATCGTAAGTCTGGATCACCTTCTGGTTCGCCTCATACTGACGGGAGACGCTGATCATCTCCACCATCTCGTGCACGACGCTCACATTGGAGGTCTCCAGATAACCCTGAAAGATCTTGCCTTCCGCTTCGATGGTCTCGGCTCCGTCCACAGGGTAGTAGTAGTTTTCGCCGTAATGCTCCAGATAGTTATAATCTTCAAAATCCGTCAGCGCCAGCTGCGTCACGGTCTTGCCGTCCTGGTAGATATAGCCTTCCTGATCCACCTTCACTTCCGTCAGCGGATCCAGCTTGATCCGCTGGGTAGCGCCGCCGCGCCCGCGCCCGAGCACGTAATCGCCGTCCGTCGTGATCAGATAACCGTCCTTCGTGAGCTGGAAATTGCCGTCGCGGGTATAAAAGGTCGAGGTCTCTCCCGCCTTGTTGGTAAACTCCACGGTAAAGAAGCCCTTGCCGCCTATGGCCAGATCCATGGGAACGTCCGTGACCTGGAAGGAACCTTCCGACCAGTCCACATAACTCTCGCCGATCTTTACGCCGGGATTGGCGCTTCCTATTCTGTTTGCAAAAGGATGACCGACCGAATCGTCTTTGATCTTGTCCACCAGCACGGTCTCAAAGGTCTGGCTCGTCAGACCTTCTTTTTTAAATCCGGTGGTATCGGCATTGGCCAGATTGTTGGCCAGATTGTCCATTCGTTTCTGTTCCTGGACCATGCCGGTATATGCTACATACAGACCTTTCAGCATATGATGCCCTCCCAAATACAGCTACTCTTCGGCATCCATGCCTCTCTGGAGCATATATCGGCAGGAAACGGAAAAACTTTAGTATCAGGCTTCCTCGTCGTAACCTGCCAGGAATTCGATATAACGGCCCGTCCCGATGGCCACACAGGTCATGGGCTCATCCGCCGTCATGGTATTGATATGGGTACGCTCCTCGATCAGCTCTTCCAGCCCCCGGAGCATGGCTCCGCCGCCGGTCAGCACGATGCCGCGGTCCACGATATCGCCGGCCAGCTCGGGCGGCGTCTTTTCCAGCACGGCACAGATCGTATCCAGGATCTGTGAAGTGGTCTCCTTCAGGGCTTCCTGGGTCTCGTCCGAGGAAACGCGTATCGTTTCGGGCAGACCCGTTACGAGGTTCCGGCCCTTTACATCCATGTAATCCACTTCGGAACGCTTGTAGGCCGTCCCGATATTGATCTTGATATCTTCTGCCGTGCGGTCGCCCACCAGCAGATTGTATTTCTTTCTCATGTAACGGACGATGGCTTCGTCGAAATCGTCCCCGGCGATCTTGATGGAAGCGCTCTCCACCGTACCGCCCAGACTGATCACGGCCACGTCCGTCGTGCCGCCGCCGATATCCACGATCATGTTGCCCTGCGGCTTCGCGATATCGATCCCGGCTCCGATGGCTGCCGCAATAGGCTCTTCGATGATCGCCACCTTACCGGCTCCTGCCTGGTAGGTCGCGTCTTCCACGGCCTTTTTCTCCACCTCGGTAACGCCGCTGGGCACGCAGACCGCGATGCGCGGCTTACGGAAGGCCTTTTTCCCCATGGCCTTGGTCAGGAAATACTTCATCATCTGCTCGGTCACGGTATAGTTGCTGATAACGCCCTGACGCAGCGGACGCACCGCTACGATATTGCCCGGCGTACGCCCGATCATCAGACGTGCATCTTCGCCGATAGCCTTGATCTTATTGGTATCGCGGTCAAAAGCAACCACCGAGGGCTCCTTCAGCACCACGCCTTTTCCTTTGATATAGACCAGGATACTCGCCGTACCCAGGTCGATCCCGATATCCGTATTTGCCATTTATAGAAAACCCCTTTCAAAAACAGGTAAAAACAAGCCCAAACAAACGATCCCCCCATCCGGCACCCCGGGGGGGCGGTCAGACGGCAAAAAATATTATAGCGTATCTGTCAATATTTGGAAAGTACCTGTTTTCACAAAAATTCGCATTACATAAGTTCTGCTTTTTGGGAACTGTTCATAAATCGCCGGCTCCGGCCGCCGCCCGCTCCGCAGGGATCATTCCGTTCTCTTCAGCATCTTCCTCAGGAACTGCCCCGTATAGGATTCCCGGATCCCTGCCACCTCCTCCGGGGTGCCTTTTGCAATGACCGTTCCGCCGCCGTCTCCGCCTTCCGGCCCCATATCGATGATGTAATCCGCATTTTTGATCACATCCAGGTTGTGCTCGATGACCACCACGGAATTGCCCCCGTCCGTCAGCTTCTGCAGGATCATGATCAGCTTGTTCACATCTTCAAAATGCAGTCCGGTCGTGGGCTCGTCCAGGATATAGATGGTGCGGCCCGTGGAACGGCGGGACAGCTCGGTGGCCAGCTTGATCCGCTGCGCCTCGCCTCCCGAAAGCTCCGTGGACGGCTGACCCAGACGGATATATCCCAGGCCCACATCGTAAAGTGTCTGGATCTTCTGGCGTATGGCCTGCACCGGCGCAAAGAATTCCAGCGCCTCCTCCACCGTCATCTCCAGCACTTCCGAAATGCTCTTTCCTTTATAACGGATATCCAGGGTCTCGCGGTTGTAACGTTTCCCTCCGCAGACCTCACAGGGCACGTATACATCCGGAAGAAAATGCATCTCGATCTTGACGATGCCGTCTCCGGAACAGGCTTCGCAGCGTCCGCCCTTTACGTTAAAGGAAAAACGTCCCTTCTTGTAGCCCCGGGCTTTTGCATCCTGGGTCGCGGCAAAAAGGTCGCGGATCAGATCGAACACCCCGGTATAGGTGGCGGGATTGGACCGCGGCGTGCGGCCGATGGGCGACTGGTCGATGGCGATGACCTTGTCCAGCGCTTCCATTCCCGTGATCTTTTTATGTTTCCCCGGCACGGTAAAAGCACGGTTCAGCTTTCTCGCCAGGACCTTGTAGAGCACCTCGTTGATCAGGGAGGATTTGCCCGACCCCGATACGCCGGTCACGCAGGTAAATATCCCCAGGGGGATATCCACGTCGATATTTTTTAGATTGTTTTCCGCAGCTCCTTTGATCTTTAAAAAGCCGCACGGCTTACGCCGCGTTTCGGGAAGCGCGATCTTTTTCTTACCGCTTAAGTACTGCCCGGTGATGGAGCGTTTTTCCTTAATGATATCCTCAACGCTGCCGCAGGCGACGATCTCGCCGCCGTGCTCGCCGGCCAGCGGACCCACATCCACCAGATAATCGGCCTCGCGCATCGTATCCTCGTCATGCTCCACAACGATCAGCGTATTCCCCAGGCTCTGCAGACCGCGCAGCGCCCCGAGGAGCTTTTCGTTGTCGCGCTGATGCAGGCCGATGGAAGGTTCGTCCAGGATATAGCAAACTCCCACGAGCCCGGAGCCGATCTGGGTAGCCAGACGGATACGCTGGGCTTCCCCGCCGGAGAGGGTACTGGTCGCCCGGGACAGGGATAGATAATCCAGTCCCACTTCCACCAGGAAGCCCACACGCGCGCGGATCTCCCTGATCACCTGATCGGCGATGCGGTGCTGCTGCTCGGTCAGCTGCATCCCTTCCAGAAAGTCCTTCAGCGAACCGATGGAGATCGAGGTGATCTCATAGATATTCTTATCGGCAACCGTTACCGCAAGGGATTCCTTTTTCAGGCGCATGCCGTGGCATTCCTCACAGGGAGAGATGCTCATGAACCTCTCGTACTCCGATTTACTGTATTCCGAACCCGTCTCACGGTAACGGCGCTCCACGTTTTTGATCAGGCCTTCAAAGGCAATGGGATAGACGCCGTAGCCCCGCTGGCCCTGATAGTGGACATTTACCTCCACATCCGTTCCGTTGATGAGGATATCGCGGATCTTCTCATCCAGATCCGCCCAAGGCGTATCCAGGCTGAAATGGAATTTCTTTGCCATCGCCGTGAGCAGCGCGTTGGAAAAGCTGCCTTCCTGTCCCGAGCTCTGCCAGCCGATCACCGCGATACAGCCGTCGTTGATGGATCTGGTAGGATCGGGGATCATGGAGCTTTCGGTAAATTCCATCCTTATGCCCAGACCCGCACAGTGCGGGCAGGCGCCGAAGGGATTGTTGAAGGAAAAGCTGCGGGGTTCGATCTCGTCAATGGACACGCCGCAGTCCGGACAGGAAAAGCTCTGGCTGAAATTCATGCGCGCCCCGCCGATCACATCCACCACGAGCAGGCCGTCCGTCAGTTCCAGCACATTTTCCACGGAATCCGCCAGGCGCTTCTCGATCCCAGCCTTTACCACCAGGCGATCCACCACCACTTCGATCGTGTGCTTGACGTTTTTATCCAGCTCGATATCTTCCTCCAGCTCGTACATGCTGCCGTCGATCTCGGCGCGGACATAGCCGCTTTTTTTCATGCGTTCCAGGACCTTTTCGTGACGTCCTTTCTTGCCTCGCACCACCGGCGCCAGCAGCTGGATCTTTGTCCCTTCCTCCATCGCCATCACGGCGTCCACCATCTGATCCACGGTCTGGCGCTCGATGGGGCGGCCGCATTCCGGGCAGTGCGGGATCCCGGCCCGCGCGTAGAGCAGGCGGAAATAATCATAGATCTCTGTCACCGTTCCCACCGTGGAACGGGGATTCTTGTTCGTCGATTTCTGATCGATGGAAATGGCGGGACTTAAGCCCTCGATCTTGTCCACGTCCGGTTTTTCCATCTGGCCAAGGAACTGTCTTGCATACGAAGAAAGCGACTCCATATACCGCCGCTGTCCCTCCGCGTAGATGGTATCAAAAGCCAGCGAGGACTTTCCCGATCCGGAAAGTCCCGTAAATACCACAAATTTATTTCTCGGGATCGTCAGATCCACATTTTTCAGATTGTGCTCCCTGGCACCCGTGATCCGTATGCACTCCGAAGCCGGAAGCATCTTCAATGTTTTCTTTGCAGGCATGTTCTGTTTTTCCTCTTTTATCGTTCCTGTTTTCCTTCGTGATCCGCGTATTCTCTTTTTCCCAAACGGGATCCCGAATGTTTTTTCTGCGTTATCAGTCGATCAGCTCTTTTTCCCGATTTACGGCAACAGGCGGCCAGCCGTTCTCCCTTCCGCGTCGTACCACTGTTCCGGGGTCCTCCTCCGTGTGGTAGGTGGCCACGCCCTGTGCAAAAGTCACCAGCTCGATCCCGTACTGATCGGCGATGGCCTGCGCATCTTCTTCGGTGGAAACCACGGCAAACAGCTCCTCGCCGGCAACGATGCTGCTGTCGTTCTCTATCATAGCCGGATATGCATTTTCACTCACAGCCTTATCCTCTTCCTTCTCCTGTACAGGCGTTGTCTCTGCTTCGTTTCCGCTGCCCTTACTCCCGCTTTCACAGGCAGCCAGCAAAACAGCCAGAAGCATACATACTGCCATTACTCTGCATTTTTTCATCTTCAGTGTCCCTCCGATCATAAGCGCAGCGAAACCATCATAACAGAAACCGGCGGCAAATGCCACCGGTTTCCGTATCATTTCCTGCTGTTTTGCAACCGCCTACCTTAAGTATACCATAAAGGAAAACTTCTTGTTGCTGCCGTCCAGAAGCTTCACCGTGATCTTGGCACTGCCTTTCCTGGGCACATCCGTATTTGCGGCAACCAGCTCGAACTTCATAAAGCTTACGAGTCTCTCACCACTGGAATTTCTATAATTTGCCAGGATAATCTGGTTGCTGCTATTAACGTGCGGTCCGAGAGGTTTTACTCCTATCAGATTTGGATTACTGCTCTTTACCTCTACATCCGTGGGAGAAAGCGTCAGGGTATCGACCGCTACATATATTTCCATGCTGCCAACCCATTCACCGTCACCATCATTTATCCATAGATCACCCGCATTGACCTCAAGGTTCTTTCTTACAGAAGACGTAGAAGTACCGCATAAGGCCATAAGGGTCGGGCATTTATGTACAAAAAGCGGGATCGTATCGCTGAGTCCGGTACCGTCCGTAGTAGTCGCCGTAACATATAGAATATCCTGATACCTTATATCCGATGCTTTACGCACGTTGTTCCATTTTGTTTTGTTGATGCTCACCTTGCCCTTGCTGCTGATCGTTACCGCTTTCGACGCTTTTAAAGCTGCCGTAAGGGCAACGTCATCATTAACGGAATAATCCCATACCAGCTTCTTGTTGCTGGGTTTTCCGTATGCGGACCCGATGACCGGCGAGAGCTTTTTGCTCTTTCCGAGAGCGATGGAGCCGCCGTATGTCCCGCCTTCCGGATGCACGACCAGCGAAGAGGCCGGTACGATCACTTTCACACTGATCGAAGACTTGGAGCCGTCGCTGCCTTTGAAGTTGATCTTTGCGCTGCCGGCCTTCAGAGCACGTACCGTAGTGCTTGTTCCCTCTGTCGCGGAAAGCTGCAGCACCTTGGCGTTGGAGACGCTCCAGGTGCCGGGAAGAGAAGCGTTCAGAACTAACGTGCTGTCATCATAAGTAGTCTTCGGTACGTTGACATTGAAAAGCTGTCCCTTTCCGTTAACAACTCTTCCGTAAACATCCGCTATGATAACACCGCTGGCATCATCCTTATTCTTCGCCGCTTCATTCTGCGGATTCACTGCCGGCGCCTCAAAAACATAGGTCTCTACTTCGCCCAATTCACCGTTCGCTGTGACCGCCAGCGTCTTCACCGTCACGCTGTCCGCACCTTCCGCCGGTACAAGCTCCACGCTGCCGGTATACAGATTGCCGTTAATGATCGCGCCGTCCATCAGGGCGGGATCGCTTCCGTCCGTCGTATACAGAGCGTAAGCTCCTTCGCCCGCCTCTTCGAGTTCTATGCTGAAGCTCTGCTTGTCCTCGCTCTGGGATGCCTTTGCTTTTGCACCGCCTGCGGAAAACAGCTTGCCGACATTAACGATCTTGCCGATCTGCTTGGAACCGGCTTTCGTTCCTTTATCCTGCAGGATCTTGCGCATCCGCGTAGGACCCACCGCTCCGTACTGGCTCACATAAAGCGCTACCACGCCGGACACTACGGGGCAGGCCATGGACGTCCCGTTCATCAGGCCGTATTCACCCTTGTTATCCACCGATCTGCTCTTATCATTTCCTCTGGGATTATAGCAGCTCATGATGACCGAGCCGGGAGCTGCCACATCCACCCAGCTGCCGTAGTTGGAAAAACGGCTGCGGGTTCCCGCGATGTTCACGGAGCCTACCGAGATCGTATCACGGAAAGCTGCGGGATAATGCTTCATGCCCGCATTCTCATTTCCTGCAGCCGCAATGACACAGCAGCCCGTCGCGGCCAGCTGGGACACCGTGAGATCCTCGGATGCGCTGTAACCGGCACCGCCGAGGCTCATATTCACAACCTTTATACCCCGCTCGATACAGATATTCAGGGCTCGGATCTCATCTGCAGTTGCGCAGCTTTCTGAGCTTCCGAATACATTCAGGGAAAGGATCTTTACCTTCGGTGCCACGCCGGCTCCGCCGATGCCGTTATTGGCAGAAGCAGCAATGATGCCCGCCACATGAGTCGCATGACTGTCGGTATAGGCGGCAGGATTGATATTATTCACCTTCACCTGGGTCACACGGCCTTTCAGATCCGGGTGATCCGGATTCACGCCGTCATCGATCACGGCCACTGTGACATCCGGGCTGCCCATGGTGGTCGCCCAGGCATTGTAAGTGCCGATGGTCTCATGGTACCACTGATAATACGGTGACGAAGGATCCTTGATATAGAGATCGGGATTGTTCAGCATAGCCGGAGCGGTAACACTTCCCAATACCCAGTCCTGCCAGGTCGCTTCCGGAGCTTTGTCGGTACCATTACCGTCCTCCACAGCGTTCTCCAGCTCGTATTCTTCACTTACGATCACATCCTCAATATCCGGATCCACACGGTGAACAAGATAGTTGGGCTCGACCACAGGCAGACGATAGTTCTCATCCTGCGCTACGCTCAGGGCATCCGCCACGCTCATCGATTCGGGAAGACGCAGCTCTGCCACTCCCTGGGCATAGCCGATCAGCTCCGCATTATACGCCTCAGCGATCGTTTTGGCCTCTTCCTCATCATCGGCCAGGCAGATCACACTGCCCTCGACATAATCCACGCCGGGAGTCATGCCGTTTAAGCTCTCCAGCGCCTCATTCTCCTTCAGGAAAGCCTTCATTTCCAGCTCTTCTGCATCGGGAACGTAGCTGTCCGGCATCCCCGTCAGACCATAGGGAAGAACCTCCGCTTCCGCCTCTGTGGCATCATCCTCCGCCCGTACCAGCAGTACGCCTTCGGGAGCCAGAGAGGTAAATGTCATCACGGCAGTCGTCAGCATCGCTAAAACTTTTCTGCGCTTCATTTTTTCCTCCTTACTAATAATACAGATTGTGATAGGGAATCAGAATATATTATACCGCAGGATCAATGAATACACAATAGAAAAAATACAGTCCATATACAATATAAATAAAAGACCCGGAATCCGGGTCTTTTACACAGACAGCCTTCCGGCCGCCATATCCGTTCATTTGATCTATTCTGTACCGCAGACAGCACAGTACGTGCGGGTATAAGGCGTCTGGATCTCTTCATCCCATGCCTCGCGGGTGACCGTTTTTTTCGTGGTAGAATGATAACCGCCACAGCCGCCGCTGTGGTAATGTGCCTGCGCCTCGGACTGGCTTCCCCAGGTAATACCGCAGTCGCAGACCCAGACCGTTTCCGTTTTATACTCAGCGTCATGATGGATGATCTCTGTGGTATAATTCGTTTCCGTGATCCATACATGGTCCCCGTATTTTCCGTTGTCCTGCGTATAGCTGTCCCCGCAGGAGCAGGTATAGGTATCCACGCCGCTGTGACGGCAGTCCTGACCGGGCGTACTGCTGGTCACGGTATAGCTGTGAACGTGTGCCGGCTTCGGCGTGGGGGTCGGCTTTTCATTCTTAGCCTCCTTCGGTGTCGGAGTCGGCTTTGCATCTTCAATCTCTTCCGTCAGGCCTTCCGCGACAGAACCTTCGGCTGCATCCGTCGTGGAGACTCCCGTAGAAGACGCTGTGGTCCCATCATCTCCGTCGGCAGGAACATCTGCCTCGGATCCGTTTCCGCTGTCCGAATCGCCTCCGGAACCTTCCCCGGAAGAAGATGCCTTTGTCGGCGTCGCCGTGGCTTTGCTGCCCGCAGCTTTTTCCTTATCGGAACCGCAGGCGGTGAGCAGTGAAAAAACGAGAATAAATGATAATATAATGGAAAACTTCTTTCTGTACCCTCGTCCGTTCCTCATTAGTGTAACCTCCCATTCTGTATCTCATAAGACCGCATTCCCGGGCCTGTCTCTTTTTCTCTTATCCTTTGTAATCTATTATAATACCACAAACGATTTCCGTATACAAGCATTTTTGTATATACAACTCCGTCTCTCACCCCCCCGGACAGATCCCCGAAAAAATATTCGCAAAATTTAAAACCATTTCCCTTCCCGGGGAGTATTATATACAAAGACGTCTTTTGAAACAAACGGAAGCGGAGAGCATGAAATGACAGCGGATATAAAGGAAATATGCAGAAAATACGGCGACCGCTTATATGCGGCGGCGTTCAATATCTGCCGCCGGCAGGAAGACGCGGAGGACGCCGTACAGGAAAGCCTGCTCCGTCTGTATCGCAGCGATACGGACTTTGAATCCGAGGAACACCTCAAAGCATGGCTTTTCCGCGTTACGGTCAATGTCGCAAAAAGCACCTGCCGTTCTTTCTGGAACAGGAACCGGACATCTTATGAAGAATACATGGACAACCTCAATTTTGAGGAACCGTCTGACAGAACACTGATGGATGCCGTCCTGAGACTGCCGGAAAAATACCGTATCGTCGTACATCTTTACTACTACGAAGGGTACCGTACAAGAGAGATCGCACAGATCCTCGGGCTTTCCGAAAACACCGTTAAGACCAGGCTGTCAAACAGCCGTAAGATACTGAAAAAAGAACTGGAGGGATGGGAAGATGAACCGGAACAGAAAACAATATCAAAGGAGTTTCCAAGTACTGCATCTCTCCGATGATTTTCCGGAGCGCCTTGAAGCAAGGCTCTCGGAAGAAAGGGAGGGAAAGAAAATGAACAATTCCGCAATTCACGGCTTCGGCCGTATCGCAGCAGCCATCGCCATCTGTGCCGTCACTCTCGGCGTGGGAGGGATCTGTTACGCCGCCGATGTGGGCGGGATCCGCACAAAGATCGATCTCTGGATAAACGGAGAGAAGACCGAAGTGGAAGTCGAAGCTGTAGATAACTATTATTCCTGGACCGATGAGAACGGTCAGGGACACGGCTTCAGCGGTGTAAACATGGACGGTAACGGGAACGAGATCCCCATGAGCCTGGATGAACTCGCTGAGTTAACGAACAACGACTGCACCCTGCTTCCCGCGAACGGCCGCATCATGCTTTACTACAAGAATCTGAGTGAGGATGTAACGGATCTGATCTCGGCCGACGGAAGGCTGCGGGTACATATCTCCGATCCGCAGAATCCCAACACCTACTTTGATTTCAGCGAGATCTCCCCGGACGGTGAATACAGCATGTCAAACTCCGATGCTCCCATGGGCGATGCCGCCTACATCGAGATCGACGCCGGCAGTCTGAGCGCGGAATAAGCTCCGGCACTGTAACAGCCAAAACACAGCATTCCACTGAAAAGCCGCCTGCCGGAATCCCGGCAGACGGCTTTCTTTATCTTCCTAAATTTTCCCCGGGCCGGTGCAATGCCCCGGTCCTGTAATACGGCATATCGCAGCCTTAACCGTGATACGGCTCCGTGTCCCTTCCGTTTCAGCTCTCCAGCTTCACTGTCAGCGGCTCTTCATCCGTAAGCACTGCCGCCGCCTTCAGGCCTTCCGCGCTCAGCTCGTATTCTCCCTTGAACGCTTCCACTTCCGCCACGCCTTCGGCATCCGTCGTAACCGTGGTATCCGTCCGCCACTCTTCCTTTATGAGCTTTTTCAGCATCTCATAGGAAGGCTTTCTGGAAAAGTCCTTTCGTACAAAGCCGCTGGGTGCTCCCAGCCATGCCCCGTCCTTGAAATCCCAGGTCGTGATCGCCTGAACGAGCGGATGGGCAAAAAGGATACGGTACATCTCTTCCATTTCCCTTGCCTGTCTCTCCTCGCCTTCCGGGGTGGTGGGCCAGTCCGGCACCTGCCAGTCGTTCAGGTCCTCGATATAAGCCGGCATCAGATCGCCGGAGATCAGCGTATTCTCCGTGAAATGGATCGGCAGTCCGAAGGAGGAAAAGCGTTCAAGCACTTCTTCCAATTTTTCCTTTCCCCAGTATCCCTGGTGCTGGTGCGACTGTATCCCGATGGCGCTGATCGGAACGCCCGCGTTCAGGCAGCCGTCGATCAGGATCTCATAATTGATGCTCGTATTGAAATCGTTGAGCAGGAGCACCGCATCCGGATTACATTCATGGGCTTTTGCAAAGACCTCGCGGATCAGGCCGACTCTGCCTTTTTCCTTGCAGATCCTTGTGATGGCGTTGTCATATTTATCAAAGATGGGCATGATGACCACTTCGTTGATCACATCCCACATATCGATCACGCCCTTAAAGCCGCACACTTCCCTCTCGATACGCTCCAGCTGCTTTTTCATGATCGTCGCGTTGTCGTACTTCATCAGCCAGTCGGCGCATACGGTATGCCAGCACAGGGGATGTCCCTTCACCTTCACATTCTTTCCCTGAAGGTACTGCGCCGTTTTCATCAGCATTTCCGTCGCGGGTTTCCCTTCCTCGCGTTCAAACATGCCCCAGTAGACCGGCAGGGTGCCGTAATTGAAAAGCTCCAGCCAGCTGTCCGTAAGTCCTTTAAGCTCCTCTTTTCCCATTACATAAGGAGTAAAATCAAACGCACCGCAGCCGAACAAGAACTCATGATTCGTCTGTTTCAGCCCTATCGTCTTCCCTGCAAGGGGCTTTCCCTGCGGATCGGTAAAACGGAGCTGCTTTTTTACTTTTCTGTGTGAATAATCCATAAGACCTCCCGGATCGATGATCTGTGTTTTCGAGCTTCGCTTATCGTACTTTATTTTCCCCGCAGCTGTCAAGCGAATGCTCTTTGATCCTTTCCTCCGGCATAACCATAACCGCCCATATCCGAAAAACTGTTCTGATGATAAGTTGCCATAAGAAAAACGGGCCCGTTGACTTCTATCATAACAAAATACCTTCCATCATTTCATCAAATCTTTCCCTGAGGAAGCGGCGTCTGTCGGCGGCTTCGGGAAATCTGTCCTTTGCCTCTTTCCTCAGTTCTCCCATACGGTCATTGATCTCACCGATGTTTTCCGGCAGTATCTCACCCAGACGGTCACGGACAAACTGTGCGACATAAGGGCTTTTCCCCCCGCTGGATACGGCACATACAAGGTCGTTTTTCCGGAAGATCGCCGGAAAGATAAAGCTGCACAGTTCCGGATCATCAACGACATTGACCGGGATCTTTCTTTTCTTTGCAAGCTCACTGATATGCCGGTTCAGTTCTCTGTCGTCTGTCGCGGATATGACCATCGCATAATCTTCGTCATCCATCATTTCATCACAAAAAGGAGCCCCGATAAAACGATCGCTCATTTCCACCGCTTCCGCCCCGGCATCTACAGCGACAAGACATATCTTCGCTCCGAAAGAACGAAGGATGCGGATCTTTTCCGTCCCTTCCCTTCCTCCGCCGATCACCAGCACCGGCACTTCCTTCAACTCTGTCATCATCGGAAAATAAGCCATATTCACCTCTTCATCACAAACGGATATAATGATCCGCTGTCCTCACTGGGTTTGAGCACCACACCGAAATTCCTTCTGAGAAGATCCTCTTCTCCTGAGAGCCCGGCAGCTGTCATACCGGAATGCAGCACCCCATCCTCCATCAGAAAGATACGGTCACTGTATGCAAAACTCTGCTCGAGGTCGTGACATACCATAACGATCCCTTTTCCCGCTTTCTTCAGCTCCTGCAGGATAGCGAAAAAATCTTCCCGGTACATATGATCCAGAAAACTCGTCGGCTCATCCAGAAGGATCATGGAACTGTTCTGTGCGATCACGAGGGCAAGATATGCCCTCTGCCGTTCCCCACCGGACAGCTGTCCCAGGTTTTTCTCCTCCAGCGCTTTCATCCCGGTGATCATCAGCGCCTTCTCGACACAGGCGCGATCCTCTTCTGTCGGTCTTCGGAAACTTCCGTGATAAGGATACCTTCCATGCTCCGCAAGAGTCCGGACATCCATATTGGCACTTTTAAGGATCTGCGGCAGGTATGCCACTTTTCTCGCTCTTTCCATCGGACGGAGTTCGGCGCATTCCTTTCCGTCGATCTTTACGGAACCCGAATACATTTTCTGCCCGGACAGCGCCTTCAGAAGCGTGCTCTTCCCGCTACCGTTCCTTCCGATCACGGCCGATATCTTCCCCTCTTCAAACAGCGCGCTTTCTGCGCGGAATACCGCCTTATCGTCGTATCGGATCGTCAGATCATGCACTTCTATCATCGTATTCCCAACCTCTTTTTCTTTACCGCGAGCATCCAAACCAGAAACGGTGCACCGATCATGCTCAGAAACAGACCGCAGGGCAGCTCGTAGGGGAATACCAGTATCCTTCCCAGAGTATCGCAGATCAGGAGAAACGCCGCTCCCAGAAGGATACAGGATACGATCCCGCCCCGGCTCTTTCCGTGATGAAAAATGCGCACTACATTCGGGACGATCAGCCCCAGAAAACCTACGATACCACACATACTTACCGCTGCTCCGGACAGCATGGCCGCACATACGATATGACAGATCCGCTGTCTTCTCACGTTCAGTCCGAGTCCCGAAGCGACTTCGTCTCCCAGAAGCATCAGATCCAGCGACGGCGCCGTCAATACCGCAAATACAAGACCTGCCGCTATGAGCGGCACAGCAAAATACACGGATGAGATATTCAGCGACGCAAAACCGCCGATCTGAAACGCCACCCGGTCCGCCACGGTTTCGGGCTTCAGGGAGATGATGACATCGACCAGGGAAAGACACAGAGCCGAGACCGCCACGCCGGAGAGCACAACGGACGACTTGGACATCCCGGTCCAGGCTGTGAGCAGATACAGGAAAGCCGTCACAAGAAGCGCTCCGAGAAAAGCGGCAATACACTTGCCGCCATAACGGTATGGAAAGAACCAGGCGTAAAGAAGAACAAAAAGGCCTGCGCCGTTATTGATCCCCAGGATCCCGGGCGAAGCTAGCGTGTTGTCCAGATCTTTCTGGAGCAGATAGCCGGACACCGAAAGAGCCGCCCCGGCTGCGGAGGCGGCAAGTACCCTCGGTATCCTCAATTGGAAAACGATCACTTTTTTTACGCGGTCACCGTATCCGAACAGAGCCGAAAGTATCTCTCCGGGGGATATCGAACCGTTCCCGGCAAACAATGCCCATGATACCGCTCCCACCAGGATCAGCGAAAGCAGCAGCTTTGTTTTATGATCCTTCTTCATCCGAAAAAATAAGTCTGTAGGCTTCCTCATACGCTTCACCCCAGCGGTCGTTCGGTTTCAGCCCGAAGAGATCCTTGGAAAGAAGCATATACTTACCGTTCTTTACTGCCGAAAGGGTATTCCACGCCGGATCGGAAACAAAGATCTCTTCAAAACCGGCTATAGCCTTGGCTTCATCCCCTCTCGGGACAACAAAGATATAGTCCGGATCGGCACTCAGGATCGCCTCCATCGACAGCTCATTAAATGCGCTCTCGTCGGCAGCAATATTTTCAAGTCCCAGATCATTAAAGATCTCGCTTGCAAAATAGTCATTTTTTTCCGCTTTGCTCTTGGTCGCGGAAATATGGAGCAGCAGGTAGGTCTTTCCTTTTCCCCCTTCTCCGGCTTTTTCCCTGACCTGCGCAATGCGCTCCTTTACCTCCGAGACATTTTTCTCATAGAGATCCTTTCTCCCGGTGGCATCCGTAAACTCCGTCATGACTTCCTCATAATCGGCAAAGCTGTCGATATTCGTATAGCTTACGGGGATCCCGATCTCCGAGGCTGCCTCTCCCAGAGCCTTCTGTGCCGGGTCCGTGGAAAAAACGATCAGCCGGTCCGGATCCAGGGCGGTGACCGCTTCCAGGCTCACATGATCCATATCGCCCAGGAACTGCACGTCTCTGTTCAGGCCTTCGATCTCTGCTGCATCATCGGAGGTAGCTACAAGGCTTCCTCCGGCAAGAACCCACAACTCGGCATTTGATTTCGACAAAGCTATAACGCGTTCCTCCGTTCCGACAGAGGACGGCCGGTTTCCGCCGCCGTCTCCGGCTGCGGGAGCACTGCCGCAGCCGGAAAAGAGCGCTACCGCCAAAAGAACGGATACTGCAAAGGATAATGACCTAAGCCTCATATGCTTTCCATATTGCTTCATCAAACTTCTCCTTTCCCACACGGTCTATCGTAAATTTAAAGCGCTCTCCCGGCTTCGCATTCTCTTCAAAAAAGCGTAAAGCAGCATCGCATATGCGGAAAAGCGCTTCCTTATCTTCCACAAAAGGAATGATCGCTTCACCTTTGTTGATCTTATTTCCGAAGAGACCGCCAAAACTGATCATATAGCCGGGAACGGTCTCATATGCATCCGTCGGGCAGCTGAGCGCGCATCTCCCGCAATAATTACACTTTTCCTGATCGATCTCCACTACACCGTTCGCGATCCGTATCGCAGCTTCCCGGCAGACTTTTTCGCAGACGCCGCAGCTGATACAGTCCTCTTTCTTCCAGGCGACCTTTACCCCTCCCTTTATCCCGAGATCGTTTTCTTCCGCTTTCAGACAGTTGTTCTGACAGCCTGTGATCCCGAATTTGAACTTATGGGGCAGTTCCTTCCCGAAATACCTGTCGTTCAGTTCCTGCGCCAGTTCCTCCGTTTCAATGCAGCCGTTCGGACACACGGCAGAGCCCTGACAGGCCGTGATCGTACGGACTCTGGGTCCGCACACTCCGGGCTTTGCGCCGCCTTCCGCAAGCGCTGCCTTTACCTCATCGATATCCTGCAGCCGGATAAAGGGGATCTCGATCCCCTGCCTGGAGGTAAGATGTATGTATCCGTGCCCGTATTTTTCGGCAACTTTCGTGATCGCCGCAAGCTGGGCAGCGCTTACCTGACCGCCCACGACAGACAGCCGCAGGGAAAAATGATCCTTCTGTTTCTGTCTCATAAAACCGCCTTTTTTCAGTGTTGCATAATTCGTCTCCATAACACCTCTCCCTTATCTTCTTCACATACAGCTCACGGATCCCGTCTTCTGTCTCCCGGGGCCTTTTCCGAAAACCGGCATTAAAAAACGGCCGTTTCCATAAAAGTAATAGGAAAACGGCCGTTTGGGAATTCTTTCCTTTCTATTGCCGGCGATAAATATATTTTATCGCGGACCGGCGCTCAGTCTTTTTCATTCTCTTCCAGCTCCCGGTATTTCAGGAGTTCTTCGATATATGCCTCGCCATATGCCGACAGGATGCTTCCCTTTCTGGTGATGTATCCGATCGTAAGCGGATCCTCCTCCTTTAGTTTGACCGTCACCAGGCCCTCAAGGATGGCATTTTCCCCGGACAGCATTCCGGAGCCTATGGCGTAACCGCTCAGTTTTGCTATGATCTCCATGGTCGTAGCCCTGTCATCGGTTTTGATCATCTTGTCAAAGGAATAATCCGCCATGGCTTCTTCTGTCAGGTAAAAGTTGCTGTCGCTGCTCTGGTCAAAGGACACGCAGGGAAACTCCCTCATTTCTTCTATGGAGACCTCTTTTCTTTTTGCATATATGTGATCCTTCCAGACATATACATGGGTATCCCTCTTCATGAGAGGCGTGAATTCCAGGGAATAATCACGGAACAGCTTCTTGATCACCGACTCATTGGAGCCGGAAAAAGAAACGATCCCCACCTCGCTCCGAAGGCTTCTCACATCATCCAGGACCTCCGTGGTCTTGGTCTCGTGGATCGAGAAAAGGTATTTTTCCGGCTGCATTTTACGGATCACCTCGGTGAATGCTCTGCTGGCAAAGTTGTAGTGCTGTGCGGAAACCGAAAAGCGTTCCTTATCGCTGTCCTTCGACAGATATCTGTCCTCAAGGATCTCATACTGTCCGACGGCTTTCTTCGCATAGCTGATAAAATCCCGTCCTTCCTCCGTCAGGCTGATCCCTTTGTTTGTTCTTTCAAAGATCAGTATTCCGAGTTCTTCCTCCAGTTCCCGTATGCTGGCCGACAGAGCCGGCTGCGAAACATACAGTTTTGTGGACGCCTCTCTCATGGAAGACGAAGACGCCACCTCCAGCACGTATTTAAGCTGATTGATATTCATACGGATACTCCTTTACACGCCTGCGCGAGACCGCGCCCGTCATGCTCCGGATTTTCCCTTTGATGTCTTCCGTTTTCTGCGCCTGGCGCATGACCCTGTATCAGGCACTAATTCTACTATACCGTCCGCCCAAACACAAGAGACCCTCCCGACAGCCCTGTCAGAACCTGTCAGATACCGCAAACTATGGTTTTACACTTTACTCCGGCAATGCTATAATATACGGTACGATCCGAAAGCGTACTGAAAAGTCTATATTGCCTTCGGAATATCCTTCATGGCATGGGAGGAGATCGATACTATGACGAATTGGAAGACCTGGAAGATCATACTTTTTACCGCGACCTGCATCTGCCTGAACATAGGCGGAAAACTTCTGTCCACCTGGCTGGATCTGCCGGTCTGGGCAGATTCCTTCGGCACCGCGCTCTGCGCTTATGCCGCCGGCCCATGGTGCGGCGCGATGGTCGGTCTGAGCGGAAATCTTTCCTACGCCATGGTCAACCGGCTTTCCAGCGCTTATTCCCTGACAAGCATCGCGCTGGCCCTCATTGTGGGCTATGCGGCACGCAAAAACTGGTTTGACCGCTTTTACGGCTTTATGAAAGCCACTTCTCTGGTCATCTTCACGGCGCTGCTCGTATCCGTCCCGATCAACATGCTGTTTTACAGCGGCCATACCGGCAACCGCTGGGGTGACGGCATTGTCGACTACTTTCTCGACAAGGAATGGCCGCCTGTCCTCTGCAGCATCCTCGGCCAGCTGGCGATCGAATTTGCCGACAAGCTGCTGACCATCGCTCTCATATATGTGCTGATCCTCATCCGCCGCAACAGCCGCGGCACGGGAGAAGCGGAAAGCCCGGAAAAGCCGGGCCGGACAGCGGCAAAAGCCCTGCTCCTCTTTCTGTGTTCCGGACTCCTGTTCTCCCTGCCCGCAAGGGCGGAAGATGATGAAAAGCCCGAGACAACGGATTATAACGATTATGTGCAGACCGTATACAGCAGCAACAACGGCCTGCCCTGCGGCGAAGCCAACGACATCGTGCAGACCAACGACGGCGTCCTCTGGATCGGCACCTACGCCGGCCTGTACCGTTATAACGGCCGCGAATTCCACTGGGTGGATGATTATGAATCCGTCCGAAACGTCAACTGCCTTTATGTTGATGAAGAAGGACGCCTGTGGATCGGCACGAACGACAACGGCCTGTCCATCGTGATCCGCGAAAAGGTTGTAAACGTACTTGACGAATCCAACGGCCTTCCCTCCGATTCTGTACTGTCCATCATCCGGGCTTCGGACGGCTATTACTACGTCGGCACCACAGGAAGCATGCAGATGCTCATGATGAACAACGGCCTGAAGGCCGCAAGCACCCTGCCGGAAGTGAATTACGCCGACAGTCTCAGTGCTGATGATGAAGGACACGTGGCCGCGGTCACTTCGGACGGCCGGCTTTTCCTTCTGGAAAGGGGCAATATCCTCTGTTCGCTTCAGCTGCCTGACGCCGAGGAGCTGTACAACTGCTGTGCTTTTGCGCCGGACGGAACGCTGATGGTCGGCTCTTCCACGAGCAATATCTATCACTACACCATCTCCGGCGATAAGCTGGAGCTGCTCGATGTGCAGAACTGCGACGATGTGAACTACATCAATAACCTGAACTATTTAAACGACGGAACCCTGTTCATCTCCACCGACAGCGGCGTTTCCTATATCGATGCGGCGGGTTATCACCGCGTCAACACAAACGATTTCAACAACTCGATCGACAATATGCTCTATGACTATCAGGGCAATCTCTGGTTTACTTCCTCAAGACTCGGCCTCCTCCGTATGGCCAAGTCCCCCTTTAAGGACATTTACGGTTCCATCGGCATGGACCGTCAGGTCGTGAACGCCATCGTCTTCTGGAGAGACTGCTACTACATCGGCACCGATAACGGACTGGATGTGGTAGACAAAGCCTGCACCCGGCGGATCGAAAACTCCCTGACCGGAAACCTGGCAGGCAGGCGTATCCGCTGCATGTACGTCGACAGCAGGAATCATCTGTGGGTGTGCACTTACGGAAACGGCCTGATGGAATTTGCCCAAAACGGCGAGTCCTGGGCGTACAATGCGGAAAACGGCAGCTTCGGAAACCGCTCCCGTATCGTGACCGAGCTTTCGGACGGAACGATCCTGGCCGCCGGTGATACCGGGATCAGCTATATCCGGGATCACAGGATCGAGCGGACCATCCGTCACGAAGACGGCCTGATCAATTCCATGATCCTTACCCTGACCGAGCGCAGCGACGGAACGATCCTGGCAGGCTCGAACGGCGACGGTATCGCCGTTCTGAAAGACGGCAAAGTGGAAAAAACGCTGACCCGCGACGACGGACTCTCCAGCGGCGTCATCCTGCGGACAGTAAAAGACCCGAAATCCGAAGGCGTGTTCATCGTGACCAGCAACAGTCTGTGCTATCTCAAGCCGGACGGTTCGATACGCGTACTGGAGAATTTCCCTTATTTCAATAATTATGACATCTGGGTCAAAGATGAGGATACGCTTTTCGTCATGTCCAGCGCGGGCATCTACGTAGTGGAACGTGACGAACTGGTAGCCGGCGGCGACATGGCCTGGGAACTGCTGGATGCCAGAAGAGGACTGGGAACCTCGCTTACCGCAAACTCCTGGAATTATTACAACGGAAACGGGGAGCTGTTCCTTTCCTGCGATACCGGCGTATATATCATAGACGTTGAGAAATACAACAGCGATGTCCGTTCCTACCGTATGCAGCTGGCTTCCGTCCGGCTGGACGGCGTGCTGCAGCCTCCCGCCCGCATGGGCGCCATTACGGTAGGACAGGGCGTCAACCGCGTAGAGCTGAGCCCGGAGATCCTGAATTATACCATTCAGGAACCCAACGTCGGCTACTTTCTCGACGGCTTCGATTCACAGTGGACGATCCTTCCCCAGAGCAGCCTGAACACGATCATCTATGTCAATCTTCCCGCAGGCAGCTATACCTTCCACCTGGCCATCGTGGACAGTGCGGGAACACAGGTCCTGGAGGAACGCAAGTTTGAGCTGGTCAAAGAAGGCGAGCTTTATGAGCAGCCCGGCTTCCTCTTCTACATGCTGCTGCTCCTCTCTCTCGCCCTCATCTGGTTTACCTGGCTCGTGGTACAGAGACAGCTGAACCAGCAGCAGATCAAACTGAACATGGCCAACGAGACCGTCATGGCGATCGCGAACGCGGTCGATGCCAAGGACGTGCGCACGCACCAGCATTCCACGCGCGTGGCGCAGTATTCGGTACTGATCGCCGAGGAGATGAAATGCTTCAAATGGTGGGAGCGCAGAAAAATGCTCTCCAACCTGGGAAAAGCCGCCCAGATGCACGACATCGGAAAGATCGCCGTCCCGGACAGCGTGCTGAACAAGGTCGGACGGCTGACCGATGAGGAATATGCGATCATGAAGTCCCATGTGGTACGCGGCGCCGAGATCCTGAAGGATTTCACCCTGGTAGAGCATGTTGTGGACGGAACGCGTTTCCACCATGAGCGCTACGACGGAAAGGGCTATCCCGACGGCTTAAAGGGAGAGGAGATCCCTCTGTTCGGCCGTATCATCAGCGTTGCGGATACCTTCGATGCAATGACCTCCAACCGTGTCTACCGTCATCATATGGACACCGATTACGTAATGAACGAAATGAAGCGCGGGCGCGGAACACAGTTCGATCCCGACGCTCTGGACGCCTTTCTGCGGCTGGTCGATAAGGGCGTGATCGATCTGGACGAACTGTACGCGCAGAAACGTGCCGAGATCGACAACGCCGAGCATGAGGCTGCGGAAGAACTGAAGCGCCGCGCCGAGGAAGACAGGAAGATCCAGGAAGCACAGATGAAGAGCGAAGGAAAAGAGGAAAAAGAGGCTTCCCCTGATCAGAAACAGGCAGAAGAAAACAAGGCTTCCTCCGATAAGAATCAGGAAGATAAAAAAGAGACTCCTTCCGATAAGAAACGGGCAGAGGAAAAAGAGGCTTCCTCCGATAAGAAGCTGGAAGATAAAAAAGAGACTTCTTCCGATAAAGAGCAGAACGAAAAAAAGGAATCCTCCTCCGATAAAGAACAGAAGACGGAAAAAGAGACTTCTTCCGATAAAGAGCAGGATGAAAAAAAGGGGGCGAAGGCATGAAAAGGGTATATATCACAACGGCGCTGACCTGTCTTGTCTTACTGGCTGCTTTCCTCGGCATCTTCCGGATCCTGAACCTTTCCGGCGGAAGGGATCATCTGAAGATCGGTTTCATCTATGATAACGATGAAAGCACGCCCTATACCTACAACTTCTCTCTTGCAAAGGATGCGGTGGAGAAAAAATACGGCGAACGTGTAGAGATCCTGAGCTGCAGCAACGTTCTGGATGAAGAGATGGAAGAGCCGCTCCGGGAGCTGGCCGACAAAGGCTGCGATATCATATTCTTTAACGGCTACAGCGAACTGGTGATGAAGCTGGCGCCCGAATATCCCGGGATTCAGTTCTGCCAGACCTCCTACATGGATATGAGCGGCGTGACGGTACCGGAAAATTACCATACTTTTAAGGGAGAAGCCTATCAGGGCCGCTATGTGAGCGGGATCGCCGCGGGCATGAAGATCAAAGAAATGATCTCGAACGGGATCATCACGGAAGATCAGGCCAGAGTCGGCTTCGTGGCTGCCTTCCCCACCTCGGAAGTGATCTCCGGCTACACCGCCTTTCTGCTGGGCGTGCGTTCCGTGGTACCCTCAGCCGTGATGCATGTTTCCTACACGCATACCTGGAGCAGCTACGCCCATGAAAAAAGCGCGGCACAGCAGCTGCTCGACGAGGGCTGCGTGATCATTTCCCAGCATACCGACACCATCGGTCCGGCCATCGCCTGTGAAGAAGCCAAAGCTTCCGGCAGGGAGATCTGTTTCGTCGGCTACAATCAGAGCATGTCGGAAGCCGCTCCCGGGACCTCGCTGGTCACCTCAAGGATCTGCTGGGAACCCTACGTCCTCTCGGCCGTGGATGCGCTTATGAGAGAGAAAAAGATCGAATCCGTCGTCAAAGGGAATATCCACGGAAACGATGTCTCCGCCGGCTTCGATAGAGGCTGGGTGGAAATGATCGATCTGAACCAGCAGCTCGCGGCCCCCGGTACGCAGGAAGCTATGGACAAAGCAATAAAGCAGTTCAAGCGCGGCAAAAACGATTTTGTGTTCAAAGGCGATTATACCGGCGTCGATCCCGACGATCCTTCCCGGACCCTGGATCTGCGAAGCGGCTATATCGAAAATGAAAACACGTCCTACCCGCTCTTCCACTATTATCTTTCGGATATCCTGTTTATCGAGGAATAAAAGTCTGGGATGAAAAAAAGGACCGCGGCTCATGCGGTCCTTTTTTTATGGGAAATCCCTTCCCTGTTCGTTTTCTCCGCTTTCAGTTTTCCCCTTTTGCGGCAAACTGCCATTCCGGCTTTTTAAAGAAGTCTACCCTGGGCTCCAGGAACTTCAGCTCATGCGCGGAAAGGTCAGGTATGTACGCGGTGAGCGGCTCGAGGATATGATCCCAGCTCCACAGCTCTTCCCCGACGTTCAGATAATCCCGGAACATCTCGCAGCCGTCCGGTGCGACCGGATGCAGCAGCACAGCCATCACCTTGCAGGAATACCAGCTGTCGATCAGAAGCTGCTTCCACGCGTCAAGGTCGTTGTTCTTGTCCGCTTCACGGCTTCCCGCCGCCCAGTTCTTGTTGATCTCGCGGATATACTCATCCAGTACATAGGAGATCCTGTGGAACTCATGGTTGTACATATGCCTTTCATATTCATAGGCCTTGGCTTCCGCAAATTCCCTTATGGCCGGCGTGACCTCTCCTTCGGGGATCTTTCCGTTAAAGAGGTTCTGGGTCGTATAGAAGCAGGAACGGATCAGGCGGTTATAGACGTTCGTCAGGAGGTTTCCTTCCTTGACCACGATATCCGCGCCCGTTCTTTCCTCCTCAGGCATATATACCTGCGGCTTGAAGCCCGTCGACTTGTTCGAAAGACCGAGCGAGATGAAATGCATCCGCAGCTGCTCCGCCGAATAGTGATCCAGCAGCTCGTCTGCCATGGGAGGCTTGATCTCCGAGCTGGAGCTGGCCTTGGTGTCCATGAACAGGATGTGGCGGTTCGGTATGATGTGGGGGATCTTAATGTTCCCGAGCGTCTTGAACATCCCTATCTCGGCGATCCCGTAAAAGTAGATATTATCTTCCCCGATAAACTGATACACCTGAGCGTCGTCGTCGTTCCACCACTTCTGCCATTCGTCGTCCGGCCTGCCCTGACGCTTAAACAGCGTGCGCGTAAAGGAAATGGGCGCCCATAAGGATTCCGGCCATACCCAGAAGGTCAGATCCTTTGTCTCTTCGGTGTCGGGAACGGGCACGCCCCATTCACAGTTACCCGTAAGACGGAAAGGAACCAGGGTCTTTCCGGCCGTATAATGGATGTTTCTGCTCTCCAGGATCCTGCGTGCGGCGTCCCTGTCCTCCAGGGACTTAAAGCGCAGCAGCAGTGACTTTCTCTTTTCCTCATCCACGAGCTCGTGCTCGGGGAACTCCTTTAAGAACGCATCGACGTCGATCTCTTCCAGATATTTTTTCGGGATATGGACACAGGGATGCTCGAGGAACTCATCGATGACCGTAAGGGAATACTTCCGGGTATTTGATTCCTTCTTAAGCTCTTCGACATATTCCTTCATGAAATCGATATCGTCTTCCAGCCTGTAATACCAGTTAGTCACATTCCGGAAGGAAGGCTTTTTGCCGCTCAGCACCGAGACCGGATCGATCAGCTCATTGGGCATATACTGGTGTCCGAGAGAACACTCATCCGCATAAGCCTTATCCGACTGACAGCCTGCGATGGGACATTTCCCGACGACCTGACGGCCGTTCAGGAATACGCCCAGTTCATCGTCGTAGAACTGGGGGGTGGACAGCATCTCAAGCCCGCCCTTTTCCATCAGTCCGTTAAATACCTCGGCGGATACTTTTTTGTGCATCTCACAGCAGTCGTCCAATCCCGAAGCCCCAAAGATATCCAGGCTGATCCCGAATTTATCAAGGGTTTCCTTCTGCTTGTCATGATTGGCCCGTACATAATCCTGTATCGATCTGTCGTAACCTTCCTCGGTCAGTTTGCGGTGGCTCTCCAGCGCAGGCGAACCGTAGCAGTCCGTGCCGGATACGAAGAGGACGTTTTCCTTACCGATCCGGTCTCTCATAAATCTGGCAAACACATCCGCGTGTACGAACATCCCGCCGACGTGTCCGAAATGCAGTTCCTTATTGCCGTAAGGCATACCGCCCGTGATCAGTGCTCTCTTCGGAAACACCGGTCTTTCATCAGGTCTGATCCGCTTAACCATAGTCTTTTATCCTCATCCTGTTTTGATTTTTCATTATCTTTCGGATTATAGCGCTAATCTCCGCTTTTTTCAAGGATTCCGTAATATTGCCCTGTATTCCGTCACGTTAAGGACGGTCTCCCCGTCGATCTGGGCCGCGCAGGGACGCGAAAACTTCACGGAGATCTCTTTTCCGCGGAAGACGCTCACGAGCTTCGTTTTCCGCACATGCTCGCCCTTGAATATAGACGGGAACGCCATCAGCGCCTTCAGTTTGGAACGGCAATGGTAGACGACGACGGTGAGCTTATCCGATCTCCTGTCCTGCTCCGGCGCCATGTTCATCCCGCCGCCGTAAAAACGTCCCTTCATGGTCGGCGCGATCCATACATGATCGAATTCGTGTGTCTCCCCGTCCACGGTGATTACCGCATGACAGGGCTTGAAATGAAAGAGCAGGCCCTTGATCGCGATGCCCGAATAGTCGATCTCCTTCTGCGGCGACTCCTCCTTGATCCGGTCCGCCACCTCACAGCAGTACCCGTCGATCCCGAAGCCCATATTGTTGATGAAGAGTTTCTCCATCCCATTGACATACACGGTAGGAAGATTTTTCAGATAATCGTTGATCGGGACCTCTTCTCCGGGAGTTCTTCCGATATCCGTAAGAAAGTCATTCCCGGTCCCGCTGCCGTAAAACCAGACCTTGTTTTTCAGCTCAAAGCCCTTTACGGCATTGATGAAATAGTTCAGGGTCCCGTCTCCGCCGACGAGCACCAGCTCGTCCTCCGGCGCGAGTCCCTTCAGATACTCCACGTAATCCAGTCCGACGGCGTCGACCGGCGTCACATCGGGACCGAAGTCGGGCTTTATCCCGTTATTCGCAAGTGAATTATAAAGATAGTATTTCATGTAACCCCTCCTTTTCCGCATTTATCATAAGAGACCGATGATGATCAGCAGTTCTCCCAGCGAATAGGTCAGCATGACCCAGAAATGGGTCTTCAGGCGTCCGTCCTTTTTGAAGCGTACAAAAAACAGCGTCGAATCGGAAATGAAAAACAGCACGGCCCCGATACAGGTGATGAGCGTGGCGGCGGCCGGCCGGCTGATCATACGGAAGATCGCGAAACAGTTCATGCTGCCGTTGATCAGAAGATACAGAAACATCGGATAAAACAGCGCCTTCGGAAGATGCGGCTTCAGTTTCGAGAAGATATAGGCCACCGTCCCCGTAAAAAGCAGAGCCAGCAGCACGATCACCACTGGATCCAGCAGGGAAAAAACGATGTCCCTGCAATAGCCGAGGACGAAAAAGATATGACTGATCATAAAAGCTATGCCGCCGGCCGTAAACCATTTTACGCCCGCGGGCATCAGGAGCACGTCACCGAGCCAGCTGAAAAAAAGAGCCAGAAGGATCGCCGTAAGCACCGTCCCCGCCGCAAAATAATAAAAGCCGAACAGCGACGCCAGAAGAAAAGGCTTTGTCAGATTCCTGAGCTTCTTATCCTGCTTCAGGGAACCGTACAGATGGATCGCCGTAGATATGATGAATACCGCCAGAAAACATACTGCCATTCCGTATCTTCCTTTCCCGCGTTTGCAGAAAGCGCAGATCCCGTTATGACCTGATCCTTTAAACGATTATGTGCCCGTGCTACAGGTTTTGGGCCGTAATCGCGCAGCGAGTGCGCGATTCGGCTATCAACAGTAATACAATTTTACCATATCTCCCTGCGCTTGTCCCCTGTGTTCTTGATTTTCCGCGAGAAATCCATATACTGATACTGAATACCTCTGAACGGAGTAGAAACATGAACGCAAAACGCTATGTCAGATATATCGTAAAAGAACTGAAATGCAGCAGCCGGCGGCGCAGGGAGGTCCGAAAGGAGCTGCTGGCAAAGGTCACTTCACAGAGCGGTGAAACGCTTTCCTATGATGAACTTCGTAAAGAGATCGGCGAGATCTACGATGTGATCAACGAATACAACGACGGGATGTCCGCCGGGGAGAAAAAGAAGTACAAGACCGAGCATACGATACGCGTCCTGATCCCCGTGCTCCTCTTTATCTCCATCCTTATCGGCGGGATCATCTTTATCCTCCCGCACAAAAGCGATATCTCTTCCGGCAGATACTTCACGGAAAGCGCCCTTACCGAGCGTCTGCAAAAGGATATCACACTTCTCAACAAGGAAGATTACGAAGCGCTGCGGGCCGGTTCCACGGAAGCGATGAAAGCCATTTTAGTGGACGGGCTGATGGCCTCGATCCGGCAGAAGACCGGCAGCGACTGGGGCGCTTTTGTTTCCACCGGAGAGCCGCAGTGCAGCGATGTGCTGCAGTACGGAAAGCACCTTGCCGAATGCGAGGTCACCGTCTCCTATGAAAACAGGGACGTGCTCTTCCGTATCACCTATGACTCCGAGATGAAGCTCACGGCTCTGTATGTGCGGTAGAGCTCCTGCTTTCACAGGCCCGCTGTCTGCATCCGCAGCCTGCGATACGGCTGTTTCGGAATCCTATTCCGTCTGTCCGCCGTTCTCCTGACCATTCCGGATGATGAATCTCACCCTGTGCTTCGCCAGGTATTTCTCCGCACTGGCTTCGTCCTTTACGAACACGCCCTTGTAATGTCCCGAGAGCACTTCTTTGATCTCCTTCAGTTTTTCCGCCGACTCGTTGATCACCAGTACCGGCGGACGCTCACTTTCGGGGATGCCCGCCGCCTCCTCTTTCTTTTTTTTCTGTGCTTCAAACTGCTCCCTGCTCACGATCAGCCTTTTATCGATATACTTTATAAGCAGGTTCTCCAGATCCACATACATAACGGGTTTTGACAGATAATCCGTAAACCCTTCTTTGATATAGCTTTCCCTGGCCCCCATGATCGCATCCGCCGTAAGCGCGATGATGGGAGTGTCATCTGCGATATGCTCCCTCCGCAGGGTCTCCAGTGTCTGTGTGCCCGACATTCCCGGCATCATCTGATCCAGAAAGATCACATCAAAACGTTCTTTCCGGGCCGCTTCGATACACATGGTCCCGGACAGGGCGAGCTTTGTCTTTATCCCGGTATCGCGCATCATCTCACTGATCACTTCCAGGTTCATCTCGTTGTCATCCACGATCAGGACCCTGGCCTCCGGCGCCAGCAGCTTCGGCCGGAAAGCGTCTCTCTGCATCTGCGCGTTTTTCAGCCTCTCCGTGTAATCACCGATGGGCGTGGGATCCGCGACCTCCTGAACCATTTCCGCAATAAACACGGAACCCTTTCCGTATTCGCTCTCCACCCGTATGCTGCCGCCCATCATCTCCGCAAGCTGTCTGGTGATGTTCAGCCCCAGCCCGGTTCCCTCCACGTTCCGGTTTCTGGTCTCATCCAGCCTCTGGAAGGAAGAAAAAAGCTTCTCCATGTCTTCCTCACGTATCCCGATACCGCTGTCCGACACCTTTACCACCAGCCTGCCGCTCTCTTTCTCAAAGCGGATATCGATCACGATACCCCCCTTTTCCGTGTATTTGATCGCATTGTTTATGAGATTCAGTATGACCTGCCTTATCCGGATCTCATCGCCGTGCATCACGGTGGGTGTATCGGGATCGACATTCATCTCATAAGTCAGGCCCTTGTCATCCGCCTTATTCATGGTCATGTTCACGATATCGTTCAGTACCGAAGCCAGATCATATTCCACGGGGATCAGTTCCATTCTGCCCGACTCGATCCTGCTCAGATCCAGGATATCGTTGATGATGGACAGGAGCGTGCGTCCGGCACTGTGGATATTGCTCGCAAACTTCCGGATCTTTTCGTCCTCCGTATCGCGCAGTATCATCTCGTCCATGCCAAGGATCGCGTTCATGGGAGTGCGAATCTCATGGGACATATTGGCCAGGAAATTGCTCTTGGCTTTGTTTGCATGATCTGCCGCATCCTTTTCGAGCTTCAGCATCCGGGTCTCGTATTCCTGGCGCTGTTCCTCTGCCTTCAGCTCCTCCATGCGACGGGTATATCCCCGTTCGTTTCTGTATGATACGATATAGAATACAGTGATCATAAACAGGATCCCGACACAGATAAGGATCGTCACGGCCAGCTGGCTCCGGAATTCCGCATAGAGCTCGTCATTGCCCACCACCATCACGACATACCAGCGGTTACTGATGCTGTTGACATATACGGTGCTGCTCTGTCCCTCCAGCTCAAAGGAAAACTGTCCGCTGCCCACAGCTCTCACAGAGCTCAGAAAGGCTTCTCCTTCCGCATTGGTATTGATAAAGCTTCCCTTCTTTTCCCTGTTGCGGTGTGCTATGATAAGACCGTTTTCATCCACGACAAAGCCGTAGCCCTTTCCGTTCAGAGTCAGTTCGTCCATCATGGACTGTATCCCCTTCAGCTGCACATCCAGCGACAGCACATTCTGTTTGTCCGGCAGGAGCCGGCTTACGGAAATGATCAGATTGCCGGTCTGTGCATCGACATAGGGTGCTGTAAAAACCACTTCTCCGTTCGCCGCCTTTGCGATCGTATACCAGTCACGGCTCTTCGGATCGTAATCCTCCGGAGGATCCCAGTTGAGTCCGTCCATATATTTGCTCATGACAAGCCCGTAGATCCCCGTATAGTCCTCATCAAACTGCTCGGAGATATTTTCCGTTTCTTCTACGAGGAACTCATGGATCCTGGCAGGCGTGGAACCGCTGATCAGCATGTGGTGCACCGAGTCGGCCGTGACATGCAGCACGTTTTCGGCAGTATTCAGATGACTGTCGATGAGAGAAGAAACGTTCAGGATGCGGTCCTCGATCACGGCTCTTGAATTGGATACGGCGACGTTATACATGAGCCTGGAGGTATATATGACCATCACCCCCGTAAAAAGAAACACCAGTATCAGCGGGATGAGCATGCTGTGTTTTCTGTATCCTTTTCCGGCAGCTCCTCCGTTTTCATGTTTTATCTTCATGCCTTTGCCTCTCCTGTATCCCCTTCATTCCATGGAGAAATATCTCTCCGGGACCTCCACCTTGGTGGTTCCCATATAATAGCCGGGATCTCCGAAGATATAGGTATCCTGATAGATCAGGATCGTATTTTCCAGACGCTCACCGCTTGCCGTATCCGTATAGCACGAACCGTTCCACTCGGCCTTCGGTGAAAATATACCGTATGCCCTGGACAGATCCTCGATATTACTGATACTGCTCTGCCCCAGAATGACGTTTCTCGCATGCTCGGCCAGTCCGGCCGAGACCGTATAGCCGTAGGAATAGGTCCAGGTTCCGAACCTTCCCGCGCCGCCGCCGGCCACGATGGCCTTTTCCACACGCTCATTGATCTTTTCAAAATCGCCCTGCTCGCCGGCCAGATCCAGGTCCAGTGCTCCCGGATAGCCCATGAGCGGCGAAGGCAGATCCGCCTCGATAAAATACCCGCCATGCTTAAGCAGCATGCGGATCAGCGGCTCGGTATGCGCGTCATTGGTACAGAAGAAAGCCGTTTTTTTCCCATAGCTCTCCACCCATTCGGGGACATGCTCCGTGATGAACTGCTGCGCTCCGGGAACCCCCACCTCAGTGGTGGGATCGGGAGCCGTTTCCATCACAAAATTCATGCCGAATTCTTCACAGGCAGCTTTCATGACGGAGACCTGCCGGGCTACCGTTTCATAGGAAAGGTGGCGCGGAAAAGAGATGTGTACGAAATTCTCACAACCCAGCTCGTGCGCCGAACGTATCATCAGGTATCCGCGGGCAACAAAATCGCTGTTGACTACCAGATCCGCCACTTCTGCGATCTCGGAAAAATCCTCATAGGCTTCGCCGGCGATACAGAGGATGTCGGGACGTTTTTCCTTTATACGCCGGAAAGCCTCGGTCGTTCCGTCCACCGCCTGATTGACGATGACCGCTTTCATATCGGGATCATCCGCAAGATCCACGATGATCTGTATGGTGGTCTCCAGCTCTTCGGTAAAATTGTCCGGATATATGGCCAGAAGCACATTATCCTCACCGTAACGCGCCTGAAAAGCTTCTGCGCCGCGCCGGTCATCCTCCGACTGCGCGTAGGAGCCGGTCACAATGGCGATATGGAAATCCCCTTCGTCTTTCTTCCCGTCGGAAGCAGCTTTCGTGGGTTCCGCTCCGCCCTCATCCGCTTTCGTCGCTGTCGGCTCTTTTACCGCCGCGGGCACGGGCGGATCCGCTTCCGTTCCGCAGGCACAGAGGCCTGCACACATCGCCAGCGTGAGAAACATACTCAGGATCTTCTTTTTCATCATCCCTCCTTATCCGTTCCCCGGCTCTTTTGCCGTAAACAGATCCTTCCGCACCAGCACATAATCAGCGTCATGCTTTGCCAGATAGCGCTGTGCCTTCTCCATATCCGTAACAAAGGTCCCTTTGCAGAATCCCTCGGTCTTCTCTCTGATCGCCCTCAGAGCCTCGCTGTCGGGATCGATCACCAGCAGTCTTGTATCCGCTGCCTTTTCTTTCTTCTTCTCTGCCGATTCCGCGATCCTGCGGATGTCTTTCTCTGTAAGCAGCAGCTCCTTCGGCAGATGCTTTCTCAACGCCTTCTCCAGAGCCTCGGAACGTACCGGCTTGCTCAGATAATCATCAAAGCCCTTTTCCAGATAATACTCCCGGGCCCCGGCCACGGCGTCCGCCGTCAGAGCGATCACGGATACGCCGCGCATATCAAAACTCGCACGCATCCGCTTCAGCGTCGTTATCCCGTCCATCACCGGCATCATCTGATCCAGAAAGATGATGTCATAACGTTTCTTCTCCAGCCTCTCCAGAGCCGCAGTCCCCGAAGCCGCCGTATCCACGCGTATCCCGGTCCTCTCCATCAGCCCCGAGATCACCTCCAGGTTCATCTCGTTATCATCCACCACCAGCGCCGAAGCATTGGGCGCGATCACCAGCGGCAGTTTCTCGCTCCCGTTTTCCTGCAGGGTGCGGATGCGCTTCGAGAAATCCCCGATCGGCGCGGGATCAACGATCTGCATGGGCATGTGGATCGTAAAGGTGGAGCCCTCTCCGTATACGCTCTCCACATCAATATGTCCGCCCATGAGCTTCACATAGTTCCCGGCGATGCTCAGGCCCAGTCCGGTACCCTCGATGTTCCGGTTCTTGGTCTCCTCCAGACGGTCAAAGGGCTGGAAGAGCTTTTCCCTGTCTTCCTCCCGGATCCCGATCCCCGTGTCCTTTACCGAGATCCGCAGCGTGGTCATTTCGCCCGCTTTCGCTTCCTTCGCATCCTCTCCGCTGCGTTCGAGATCCATGAACACACAGACATTCCCCTCATTGGTATATTTGATGGCGTTGTTGATGATATTGAGCATCACCTGTCTCACCCGGATCTCGTCGCCGTGAAAACGCACCGGGATATCCGGAGAGGCGCCGAAGGAAAAGAGTATCCCTTTGTCATCCGCCCTCCGCAGGGCGATATTGATCACATCATTGATGACCGAACAGAGCTCGTAATCCGCCATGACCAGCTCAGCCTTTCCGGATTCGATCTTGCTCAGGTCCAGGATATCGTTGATGATGGTCAGGAGCATATTGCCGGCCGAACGGATATCGGAAGCATACTTCTTTATCCTGCTGTTCTCCCCCGCTTCCCGCAGGATCATCTCGTCCATTCCGAGGATCGCGTTCATGGGCGTCCGTATCTCATGGGACATGTTCGCCAGGAAATTGGTCTTGGTCTCGCTGGCACGGACGGCTACGGCAGCTTCCTTCTGCGCTTCCCTCACCGCATAGAGCTGATGAATGATAGCCAGCGTGACGGTCCAGAACAGACCGGTGATCACAAAAGTCCCCGCATGCTTTTCGTCCACAGTCACCACCCGTATGATCTCGAACACGCAGGAGATCAGCAGCCCCGTCATGCCGATGAAGCTGATCCGGTAGGAGCGGTAAAAACCCTTGTGCAGGTCCCGGATCATCGCCACGACGGTACAGGCGAGAACGGTCCCCATGGTGAACGCAAGAAACGGAAGCATCGTGAGAAAATCCAGGGTTCCGGAAAAATGCAGCAGACCGGCGCAGATCGTAACGTTTTCCAGCAGGAAGAGACAAAAAGAATACATCATCCGGTAACGGCGTTCCTGCAGGATATCCAGATAATAAATGAAGGGATAGGGGATCAGAAGCACCATCAGATAGGACATGGTCCCGTCGATATAATAGCGCCGGAACGCAAGCTGAAAGAGGTCGGAATCAAAGACCAGCCACAGGGTCACAAACAGTACGCCGATACCCATGGCCAGGATGGGGGACTCCATCTTTCTCGAAAAACGGAGCAGAAGGCCGATCAGGATCGCGATGATCGAAATACAGAAGAGCGCAAACGTCAGGACAAAATTCACGATGTCCAGACTGATGATCCTTTCGATGATCCCCAGGCTGCTCCCTATGTAGACCGGACGCAGATTGACCGTGTTGTTTTTATTTGCGAAAAAAACGAGCCGGATCGTCTTCCCGGCATCCCCGGGATTCAGGCCGACGAAGATATGCATACGTTTGAGCGAGCCGCCGATGATCGTATCCGCATAGCGGTCATAAGTCTTCCGGAGCTCCCCGTCGATATATACGGAGGTATTGCTGTCCGACAGGTAGCATACCCAGGTATCGTCATAGATCACCCCGGGAAGCTGCATCTCACATACAAACTCCTCCCCCGCCGCAAGCTCCACACTGCAGGGAAAAGAAAGAGGCCCGGCCCCGCCGGTACGCGTGAAAGCGTTCATCTCCTCACAGCGGTAGGTGATCTGGTCGGCATCCTTTCCCCGGAGGATATGCGCGAAAAAAAACACGGCGACAAAGATCAGGATTGCAAGAAATAAAAGGGTGATCACCGCGACCAGCAGTTTTTTTATGCCCCCGTCCCTGTCCATCAGTTCAGCCAAGCACCTCCGTTACATGACCCAGCTCACAGCTCTCCGCACAGCCGCACTGCGTATAACGCTCCTGCACCTGTTCCGCAAGCGCCTCCGCAGCTTCCTTCGTTTTCCCCGGAAGCAGCAGGAAGAACTGTGACGCGCCGCTCTTAAAAATCACATCATCCCCGGCAAGAAGCCCGTCAAGGATCTCCCCAAGCGCCTCCGCAGCCTCTGCGCTCCCGGCACCGGCCGCCTTTTCCCTGAGGTCAAACAGAAGCTTTGCCGCGCTCTCTCCCGAGGCTTTCTGCCTGCGTTTCAGGAAGCGGTACACGCCTGCAAAGGCATCCTGTCCCAGCCGGAGTGCGGCTGCGCTCTCCCCTCTTTCATCCAGGATCTGCGAAAGCTTTGCCAGAGCTTTATCAAGGCTTTCCGTTTCCGCCTCCGAAAACAGCTCCTCACTGTAAAGCGCATATCCGTGCTTTCCGTTCTGCTTTACCCGGTAAAGTGCCTTATCCGCCAGCGGGAGCAGCAGCTCATAATCGCTTCCGTTTTCCGGCAGCTGCACGGCACCGACGGAGACTCCCACCGGGATGCCGAACTCCTCTCCCATCATCTCTTTGCAGGCTGCGGACAGCTGCTCATTCAGGCAGAGGGTCAGCTGCGCCACATCCTCTTCCCGGCTGCGTTCCCTCAGAAACGCGAGGAATTCGTCTCCTCCGATCCTGCACAGCACATCCTCCGACCCGGTATTCTTCCGCACCAGCTCCGCAAAGCTTCTGAGCACCCGGTCTCCCATATCATGACCGTAAATGTCATTCACCAGTTTGAAGCTGTCCAGATCCAGTATGGTCAGCATCCCCCTTTCACTGCGGCAGAGGACGCTCAGTTTTTTCTGCGTTCCCGCTTTGTTCAGGAATCCAGTCAGTCTGTCCGTAACGGCTTCTTCACTGAGGTTCTCGATCGTCCTGCTGTTCTGTATGGTATTCTGTATGCGGCGGAGCAGTATGTCCCGGTTAAACGGCTTGCGGACATAATCGGATGCTCCCAGGGTCAGCCCCTTCGTCTCCGATTCACTGTCGTTTTCCCCGGTCAGAAAGATGACCGGAACTTCCTTCTGTCCCCTGCCGGCTTCCGCTTCCCTGAGCTTTCGAAAAGTCTCAAAGCCGTTCATCTCCGGCATCAGGATATCCAGAAGGATCAGATCCGGACGGTGCTTTTCCGTAAAAGCGAGCAGATCCTTTCCGGACCGCGCCGTAGCAACCCGGTATCCCGCTTCGCGGAGTATGTCCCCCGCATTCTGCAGGTTCATCACATCATCGTCTACCACCATGATCCAGGCGTTTGCCATAGCTTTTCTCCCCTGTCCCGCACTCCGCCGGCTATTCGATCGCGGGAATGATCCCGCGGATCAGTGCTGCAGCCTCGTCGTACATAAAATCCTTTATATTTTCCATCGCTTCCTTCAGTTTTTCTTTCTGGGTCAGGCGGAAGGGATAGCCCAGAAGCTTTCCCGTAAGCTCCGCAGACAGTTCGTCGTCAAAATCGTCCAGCGCCTCCAGAAGCTTTGCCGCCACTTCCCGCGCTTCTTCCGCCGTGATCTCCCCCCTGATCTTTACGCTCTCCATCTCGCCGATGGGACGGATCGTTTCGATCAGCTGCGCATACATTTCAAGTGCCGGAGCGGTTTTTTCCTTCATAAGAGCCACATCAAATCTCTTTGACGCGAGCTCCAGCTCCTCAAAGGCGTCTGCCAGCTCTGCCGCTCCGATCATCCTTGCGTTGCTCTTCAGCGAATGCACCCGTATACAGAAAGCCTCGGTATCGGAAGTCGCCAGCATTTCTTCCACGGCTTTTCTGTTTTTTTCATATCCCTTAAAGAATCTCTGCAGGGCCGCGATGTATCTTTCTTCGCTTCCCGTATAGCCGATCCCGTCCTTTGTCGATATTCCCTTTTCATCCAGCCAACTGATATCCGTCATCGTCCAACCCCCGTTCTCCGGCTTATCCCAGCACTTCTATGATCTTGGCCACAAGTTCCGATTTCTTTGAAGGCTTCAGCACATAACCCTCCGGCTTGTATTCCACGAGCAGCTTCACGACCGCATCCTTATCTGCCACTCCCGTCAGGAATATGACCGGTATCTCCGCGTATCCCGTATCCTGTTTTAACTGTTTCAGCACTTCCGGCCCGTCCATTTCCGGCATCAGATAATCCAGAAGGATCAGGTCAAAGCTGTATTTTTTAAGCGCCCTAAACGCCATCTCCCCGCTGTTTACGAGCGTCACCTCATAAAACTCCTTCAGCTGGTCCCGGATCACGATCAACTGCTCGGGATCATCATCGACTACCAGGATATGTCTGCGCCGGAAAGTGTCCGTATCGTTTGTATTGATGTATTCCCGCAGCGAAAACTCTTTCTCTTCAAAATTCTTTTCGATCTCCTCAAGCCTCCGGTACAGCGTCAGCATGGAAACAGGCCGTGACAGAAAGAACATCTTTTTCAGGCCGGAATCCGACATGAACAGCTTCCGGTCCTCATCATTGGCCACCACTATGACCTCCGAAGAACCGAGGCGTGCGCTTTCCTTCAGGATATCGTAGATCTTCACGCTGTCCGCACTTTCATTTCCGGTGCAGATGATGACTACATGGGGAAGCTCGCTCAATATGGTCTCGAGAAGCACGCTTTTTGCCGCGTCGCAGCGGATCGGCCTGTAGTCCCTGTCATCTTCCAGATGCGCGCAAATATCCCTGGCGATCCTCCGGTTTCTTCCCGTGACCAGGATCTTCAGCTTTTTATTCATCCGACCTCCTTATATTCCAATGCCCGGTATTCATCCAGTTCCCGGTTGATCTCTTTGATCTGGGCTTTATAGGAAAGATAATTTGCCAGCCATACGACGATATATCCGAGCGTCATAAAGAACATGATCAATAGATAATTGGGGAGATTTTCCAGTGTGAACCAGTGCAGCAAGACTCCCGTGACCGTGTATCCGATCATGACCGCCAGATAATGTACCGCCGTGCACCTTACCAGGCTCCATTCCTCAATACTGTATACCGCAGATCCTCCCATGGCCAGCACTCCGAAAAATGCGGATACGAGCGACTGTACGATAAATGCGGACAGCGGACTGCCCGTCGCCGCGATCAGCTCGTCACTCACGGAATGGAGCTTCCCGTCACCGGCACTGATGGTGCCTATGAGCGTTGCGAGCACCTGACACAATGTCACTCCCATCCCGAAGCCTATGATCGATAATATGATCACTCTGTTTCTGAACTTCATGCGATACTCCTCCCGTCTATCACGCCTTCAGCATTTTCTTGATGCCCTTGACACAGCTCCTGGATGCCCAGGATTTCACTCCGTTCTCAAATTCCACGCCGATGGTGCCCGCCATATTGATATCAAAACGCTTTACCTTGTATACATTGACGATCTCCGACTGGGAGATCCGGATAAAGCGGGAGGGACTGAGTTCCTCCTCAAGCGCGGAGATCGTCTTTCTGCAGACAAATACCGCCTCCTCCGTCTGGATCAGGATTTTTCTGCCCTCCGTATACACACGGACGATCTCCCTCTGGGATACAAATTCAAGCCCTTCTTCCCCCGTCGCCGGGATACGCGGAAAATCATTTTCCGTCACATTCTCGATCGCATCGATGATGTTCTCGACCTGCCGGTTCTTTTCCCGTGTCAGGATCTTCACCAAAGGATCGATACGTTCCGCATCAATTTCTATTTCAATATCCACCATTGATCTCATCTGCTGCTCTCTTTTCCGCCGGCAGACTCACCGGCAAATGTAATATTGAATACTTAATTATACTAAAAAACGGCGGGATACATCTCTCATCGTGTTTATTCCGTCGTTTTTCATGTTTATTCGGTTATTGACAGTCCAAAACAGCCCGCCGGCGTTTCCACCGACGGGCTGTGTGACTCTTTAAAGTGCTTTGTGCTTTACTTCGATGCGAAGAAGCTTCCGATATCGAAGCCGGTAGGCATCGGGATCGTGCACATATAGACCGTTGCCAGGACCAGGCCGATCACGCCGATGAACAGCACGGCCTTGCGGTTCGGGATCTTTTTGAAAACGCCGACGATACCGAGCATGAACAGTACCACCGAGTAGATCACGTTTACCAGATTGTAGGCGTCGCCGTTTGCGTTGTCTTTCTGTCCCTGTTCCAGCAGCTCCTGGGATTCCGCAAGCAGCTCATTGGCTGTCACAAAATACTGGTCAACCGTCCCTTCCACTTCAAAGGGGGACTCCATATCGTCTCCCATATCATTGATAGCATTCAGAAGAATCTCGCTGCAGTTCTGTTCCGCATAAGAGCTGAGTTTTTCCTCGATCAGCGCGGCTTCCAGCTCGTCCCCGCGCGCTTTCGCCAGCTCCTTGTCAAAGGAATACTCCATCATGGTATTCCATGCCATCAGATCGGACAGATACATCTGTATCGCGGAATTATACTCCGAATTACCTTCCGCAGCCAGGTTGTTGCTCTTGGTATAATTGGTCGCCTGGTTGCCGCCGTGCAGCGAGCCGATCCAGGACGCCCAGGCCGTCAGCAGTGCCGTGATGCCAAGGAAAACAGCGACCAGCACTTCCACCGTATTCTCGCTCATGCCCTTTTTCTTCTTGCCGCCTTCTTCCTTCTTTTCGGCTTCCTTCACTTCCGCCTTTACTTCCTCTTTTAATTCTTCTGTTTTGGTCTCTTCCGACATTCCCGTTCTCCTCCTTATATTTTTACTCTTTTTTATTTCCTTTTCCCTTTTTCCTTCAGACACGCTCCCATGAACTCAGGACCGCATTATGCTGTCTGACTTTGGATCATTTTCCCTTTTTGGCCAGCATCTCTTCCAGCTTTGCGAGATGCTCTTTCACGGCGTCGATCTCTGCCTTGATATCGGTCGTGCCGTTTTCCTCATGCTCTTCCTGACGGTTCATCTCGGCCACCTCGCTGATCGCGTTGACCACGATACCGACCACCACGTTCATCATCACGAAGGCCGAGACCAGCACGAAGGGTACAAAATAGGCCCAGGCATAATCAAAGACTTCCATAACGGGACGGCTGATACCCATGGACCAGCTTTCCAGCGTCATCACCTGGAAGAGCGTATACATCGCCTTGGGTATATCACCGAACCAGTCCGGGAAGGCTTCGCCGAACTGGGTCACGCCGATGATCGAAAAGATATAATAGATGATGAGCAGCAGAAGCGCCGTCCAGGAGATCCCGGGGAGCGACTTGCCGATGGCTGCGATGATCACCTGCAGCGGCTTTAAGGAACTGATCATCTTGAACCCGCGCAGCCCCTTCAGAGAGCGGAACACGCGGAATACACGCAGTATCCTTATGGACGAGAGCACCGCGAGGCCCGAGAGCAGCGAGGTGATCACGATGATGAAATCAAACCAGTTCCAGGCGCTCTTGAAATAGCCGAAAAACTTATACGCCACCATCTTCAGCAACATCTCAGCGATAAAGATGCCCAGGCAGATATTATCGATGATCGAGAGCACATCGCCCGCCGAATTATTGACAGCCGGAAAAGTCTGCAGTCCCAGTATGATGGAATTGATGATGATCACGATCAGGATCGTGTTCTGAAACAGTTTACCTTCAACAAATTTTTTAAGCTTTTCCATCTTTCCCCACCCTTATATGCATACCTTTCAGAAACTGAGCATACAGGCTTTTTATAGCATAAATACGGTACTTTTGTCAATTATACGGATCCATGTTATACTTAACATAAGTTAGACTATTTCAGCTGAACATGAGGACCGGTGACAACAGGAGCGCGACATGAAAAACAGAGTTCTGATCGTTGAAGATGACAGTGAAATAAGGAAACTGCTGGCAGATTTCCTGAAAAGCCGCGGCTTTCCTGTAACGGAAGCCGCCGACGGCCGGGAAGCATCCGCCGTCCTGCTTTCGGAGCGCTTTGAGCTGATCCTGATGGACATGATGCTGCCCTATAAATCCGGAGATACGCTGATCAGCGAACTGCGCGAAAATACGGAGGATCCGGAGCGCAGCAGGACGCCGGTCATCGTGATCTCGGCAAAATCAAAGCTGGACACCCGTCTGGAAGTGCTGCGCATGGGTGCGGACGACTACATCATCAAACCTTTCGACCTCGAAGAGGTGCTGGTGCGCATCGAGGTGGTGCTGCGCCGCGTCTCGGAGCAGAACGCTTCCCCGGAGATCCTCACCGCCGGTCCCATCCTTCTGGATGAACATGATCATACGGTAAGCTGCAATGATATCCCCCTGAAACTCACCTCAAAGGAGCTGCAGCTTTTGCGCCTCTTTCTGAAAAACCCGAAAAAGACCTTCACCAAGGCCAATCTCTATGAATCCGTCTGGAATGATGTCTACTATTATGAGGACAATACTATCAACGTCCACATCAGCAACCTGCGCAGCAAGCTGAAAAAAGCCTGCGGCGAGGATATGATCGAAACCGTCTGGGGCATCGGCTACCGGCTGAAGCCGGAAGGAGAATGATATGGTGTTTCCCCTGATCCTCTGCCTGGGCCTGCTTCTGCTCCTGTGCCTGTATCTGCTCATACGTCTCTTTCTGATCCGTTCCAACCTGCGCAATATGCGCCGTGAACTGGAGCATACCCGGGACCGGGATTACGACCGGCAGCTGCGCATCAGCTTAAACGACAGCGAGCTGAACCGTCTGACCGAGGAGCTGAACCATAATCTGGATTACCAGAAAACACTGAAGCTTCAGGAAGAGGCCGCACGCAGGCAGCTGGAACGTTCCGTCTCCGATATCGCCCACGATCTGCGCACGCCCCTTACGGTCATCAAGGGCAATCTCCAGCTGCTCGAAAGCGAAGCCCTGAGCGCGGAAGGCCGGAAATGCCTGGATGTGAGCCGGCGCAAGGCCGAAAGCTTAAAGGGCATGGTGGACGAATTCTTTGAGCTCTCGGTGCTGGAAAGCGATACGCAGGAGGTATCGCTGAAAAAACTTGACCTCGTATCCTTCCTGGCGCAGTTCATCATCGATCACGAAAGCCTGATCCGCGAAAAAGGCCTGACCCCCGAGATCTCATTTCCCGAAAAGTCCGTCTTTGTAAACGCCAATGAGGATCTCTGCTCGCGTGTCTTTTCGAATCTCCTTGCAAATATCTGCAAATACGCAAGGGAAAGCTTCCGTCTCAGCCTTTCCGCGGAGGACGGAACGGTAACGCTCGCCAACCGCGTCTCCCCTTCCGACGAGATCGATACGGAACACATCTTTGACCGTGCCTACCGCGCCGACAAAGCCCGCCGGGAAGGCAGCGCGGGCCTGGGCCTCTATATCGCAAAACTCCTGATGGAAAAACAGAACGGCAGCATCAGCGCTGCCGTTTTGTCCGGAGAACTCGTCTTTCAGCTCCGTTTCACAGGGGCGGGATCCGAAGGCTGATCCCTCATCGATAGTTTATCGCATACTCCAGTACGTAATCTTCACCTTCATCAAAGATCTTTCCGAGCGCTTCTTCCGTAAAAGGAATGAAATGGTCTACGGGTACCCGGCTTTTATGATCCGGGAAGGTATCGATGATCGGTACCGAATTCTCATCCAGATCCGGAACTGCGGAATAGCTCAGGCTGCCCGTGCCCACCGGTATGGAGCTCACCGCCTGGCAGGAGGAATTGCTGCCGGTAAAGCCCATGACCGTCACATTGGGATACTGCGCCATCAGATACGTCATCATGTCTCCCGCGCTGACCGTCTCCGCATTGACCAGCACAATGATATCCCTGCCGGCCCACAGGTTCTCTCCGGTATATGTCGTGGGTTCACCCTTTATATACTTCCCGTCCGCGCCGCGTTCGAAACGCACTTCCTTTTCGTTGATCCGCGCGTTATACGAGATCACATGCTCTCCCTCCGGTGCAAAGAGCGCTGCCACCGCGCCTACCATGAAGGGACTGCCGCCGCTGTTCATACGCAGATCCATGATCAGCCGCTCTGCTCCGCATTCATTCAGCGCGTCCAGCATGACCCGCAGTTCCTTCGTCATCTCCGAATAATCGTCGCCGTTATAGCTCTCCATATCATACGCCATGGAATCTATGCGGAACAGCGCCGTTTTCTCATCCACCATACGCCAGTCCAGGTTGGAGATGTTCATACCCTTATCCAGGGTTTCGATCGTATTCAGGAGCCGGGGCGAGTAAGGCCCCAGCGCCTTTGCCGTAACGGTACTCTCCTGTCCCTGATCATTGATAAAGCTGATCTCTACCGAGTCGCCGCCTGTTCCCGCCGCATATACCGGAAGATAGAATTCTTCATTTCTTCTGTCCGGAAAGGAACTCATATAGGCTTCGATCCGCGAATATGCCTCCTCTACCGGACGCCCGTTCCAGGCCGTGATGATGCTTCCGTTACGGAGACCGGCATTCTTAAGCTGCAGCCGGTCTTCCTCTGCTGTCTCGCTCATATAGTCCAGGGCAAATCCGTAATCCTCCCCCGGATTGCTGACGGTATAGGAATTCACGCAGCCCTCCACATTTACCGCTGCAAATCTGCCGTCGGACAGGCGCAGCATCGACAGACCGTAATCGTTTCCGTAGAGTCTTGCATAAAGCTCGTTATTCGCATCCTCATCCGCTACGCTGTATGAGACATGGCCGTCATAAAACTCCAGAGCAAACTTCGTCCAGCTCACGTTGCAGAGATATTCATCCTGCTCTTTTTCCGCTTCCGCAAACTGCGGCCGGTATTTTTCATACAGCGCATCCCAGTCGATGCCTTTTTCTTCGGTGAGCACATAATGCTCCTTCATGGTCGCGAAGGCTTCTTCAAAATCCTTCAGATACTGCGCCCTGTGATACATGGGGCTGATGCTCATATATACCAGCGATACGAGTACGCACACCACAGCCGCGCCCGATAAGAGATCCTTAAGCTTCTGCTTATCGGCAAACAGTTCGCCCATGATAAGGAGTGCTGCGATATATACCCCGAGATTTCCGATATCCCAGCCGATGAAGGGCGCCAGCAGTATCGACAGGATCAGGGGCAGCAGATATACCAGCCGCCACAGCCGTGACGCAAGCTTCCGGGATATGGCCGGTATGAAAAATGTAAAGAGCGACAGTATCAGTATGATAACAGTAAGTGAGTAATCCATTTTTTTCTCCTTTTCTGATCCTTGAGGACAAGGGGACGATGAGGACAAGGGGACGGTCCTGTTGTCCTCATTAGCGAGGACGCGGGGACGGTTCTGTGAGGACGCGGGGACGGTTCTTCTGTCCTCACAAGACAAGGGGACCGTCCTGTTGTCCTGTTGCTTATGCCTCCCCCGGAAAAACCACCGGGTCCTTCTCCATGGCTTGGTTCTTTAATTTTGAGGACAAAAGGACCGTCCCCCTGTCTTCAGGTTCTTTATTTTTGAGGACAGAAGGACCGTCCCCCTGTCTTCAGAATCTTCCCCCTGTCCTCGTCCCATGGTTTCAGTCCAGGTCGTCGCGCCGAAAGAATGCGTAGCCGGCGACAAGATAGACCGCGCTCATCACAAGTGAAACGATGACCGTACCTATGGCCAACCCGGGATCCGGCGCGCCTTCACAGACCGTATACTGAACGACGCCCCTGCCGGGTACCACATTATACAGGCTGAAATCCCCTACGTTCATAAGCTCGGTCAGATTGAATATCCCCAGCATGTATCCGACCTTGTTCAGGATCACATCATTTAAGATGATGCAGCCCATCTCCGAAAGAAAGCCCAGGGTGATGACCACGCTCTGCTTCTTTACGATAAAGGCCAGCATCGAATAGAAAGACGCCATCCGCATAAAGGGAAAGAAGAACAGGGCGGTCCGTATGCAGATATCCGTGGCCTTTATCCTGTCTCCCCAGCCGTATACGAGCGCGGTGACGATATACGGCGCAAACGCGAGCAGCGTCGCCACAACGGAGGTGAAAGCCACACAGATGAACACCCTTGCCGCATAGCTGCTCAGGCGCGAATGGCCGTTCATCAATTCGTAATTCAGATCCTTCTCGCCGAAATCCCCCGCACAGATCATTCCGCACATGATCCCTATGAGCATGATCTGGAAGATCCAGGAAAGGCCGTTACCCTCGAGAAATAACGCTCCCGCACTCTTTTCGCCTTCCGATGTGGCCGTGACCAGAAGGCCCATCGCTGCGATCCCCACCGTCATGAGCAGTGTGATCCTCAGCAGTGACAGCTTACAGCGCAGCTGATATAATTGTGATGAAATGATCTTCTTCATACCGTCTCCTTAATCCCTGTCCCTCTTTTTGAAATCGATATATGCCACTGTTAGGTATATGGTCCCGAGTACCAGCGATGCGATGACCGTCGACCACAGGAGATACGGAGGGATCGCCGTTTCATATACCGTTACTTTCTCTCCGTCGATCACATATTCCCTGCAATTACCGATATGGTGCAGCTCCGCGATATTGAGCATCCCCATAAACCAGGGCATTTCATGATCCTTAAGATTCATAAGCCCCACGATCACTTCACGCAGCATGCTGCCCAGTTCAAATGCCAGAAAGGAAAAGCCGATCCCCTTGCCGGCGCTTCGGAACAGGGAAGACATCATGATCGCAAAAGCCGATATCCGAAACATCGGAAGGAGCGAAAGCAGCACGCGGCAGACAACATCCTGTATGCTGACACCTTTATACCAGCCGCCGATACAGCCAAAAAGCACAAGCGGATAGTAGTACAGCACAGCAAGTATGATCACGCCCCAGAACAGACCGCTGATCATTCTCGCAAGAAAGATCCTGCTCCTTCCGTGTCCCGCCATGATCTCGTAATTCAGGGTCCTGTCACCCGCATCCCCATAAGACGGTATACAGCTTAAGGTCAACGAAGCAAAAACCACGATAAAGAAGGCCTCCGATATGGCTTTAATGTAATACTCCGCTCCGTCCATATCCGTAAGCGAAGTGCCCAGGACCATACCGACCATCAGGACAGGCAAGCCGATCATGGCGATGATCGCGATGAAAACAGCCAGATTTTTTCTTGTAGAGTAGTTGATCGACCGGATAATGTTTATCATACGCCCTGCACCTTCTTCATATAATAGTCTTCCAGATTGGCCTCGTTCCGCGCCAGCACGGTAGGGATCGCTCCGCCTTCATAAAGAGCCTTCGAAATGTCCCGGATCCGTTCCAGCCCCTCATAGATCCGGATCCCGCCGCTCTCCATCACCTCCAGCTTTCCGATCCCGCATTCATTCGTCAGTATGGCGCTGGCCAGCTCATTATTGTCGGTATCGATCTGATAATATTCGCTGCATTCCGCCTTAAGCTGCTCCGCGCTCAGTACATCCATGATCTTTCCGTGATTTATGAACACATAGTCCGTACATAAAAGGGATAGCTCGCTTAAGATGTGGGAGGAGATGACGATGGTCACCTTTTCCTCCTTATTGAGGTTTTTGAGGAGCTCCCGGATCTCCACGATACCTTGCGGATCCAGTCCGTTGATCGGCTCGTCCAGCACCATCAGCTCCGGCTTCCCGAGGAGCGCGTTTGCGATCCCCAGCCTTTGCTTCATACCGAGAGAAAAATTCTTAAACTCCTTCTTTCCGGTATCTTCGAGCTTTACGATCCTCAGCACTTCATCGATCCTGCCTTTATCGGGTATGCCTTTCTGGAGACGCTGTTTTTCCAGATTCTCCCTCGCGCTCAGCCCGTTCTTGGCATAGGGCGTCTCGATAATGAAGCTGGAACGCGTGCGCGCATGGTTCAGACCCTTTTCACCGCTCTCCCCGAAAAGCTGCAGTTCTCCCGCGCTGGGAAACACCAGGCCGCCCATGATCTTCATGATCGTGCTCTTGCCTGCGCCGTTCGGTCCGATCAGGCCCACGATGCTGCCCTTCCTGATCCGGAAGGAAACATCATCCAGTGCCAGCTGCTTTCCGTACTGCTTTGAGATATTCTTTACATCCGCTATGATCTCTGACATATCCTTCTCCCTCTGTAAATAGTGGTATCCTCTGATTGTGATCATAAGTATAAACGGAATTATTAAAGAAAATCTTAAGAAAAGAAAAAACCGGAAAAGATCTCCCCCAAACAGAAAAACGCGGGAGTTTCCTCTCCCGCGCCTCTTAGGAACCGATACAAAACAGCTTTACCTATTGCCTGTCCTTCAGCCCGTCTGCTTCATCAAAAAATCCTGACACAGTTACTGTTCCGAATTGTTTTTATAAAATTCTTCCAGCCTCGGTCTGGCCGCCTCATAGTAGGGCTTCAGACGCTCATCGAAATGCTTCCCCATCCCCTCCATGATGATGGCATCGGCCGCCTCGAAGGACATGCTCTCCTTGTAGACACGCTTGCTCACCAGCGCATCGTAGACATCCGCGATAGCCATGATCCGCGCTTCCAGCGGGATCTGTTCTCCCTTCAGACCATCGGGATAGCCTGAACCGTCCCAGCGCTCATGATGATAATGCGCGACGTTTTCCGCCAGCTTATGAAACACCTCATCATCCGTACCCTTCAGGATCTCGTGAACGATGCGCGCTCCTTCCGCTGCGTGCTTCTTCATGATCGCAAATTCCTCGTCCGTAAAACGTCCGGGTTTCCGGAGGACCGCATCATCAACGGCGATCTTGCCCAGATCGTGCATGGGTGCGGCTTTGATAAGGTTTCTGCAGAAATCCTCCGTGAGCTGGAAGGTGTCGCCTTTACGGATCTCATCGATCAGGATACGCACTCCCTCGCTGGTGCGGCGTATGTGACCTCCGGTGGAATTGTCCCGGCTTTCTACCATGGTCGCCATACTCATGACCAGGTTGTCATGCATCTGCACGATGCGGTCCGTCTTGGCCGCCACCTGCTCTTCCAGCTCGGAATTGTAGCTGTCCATCAGGCGGATATAGCGCTGGTTCTGGGTATCGTCCACGAGAAAGATCTGATAGCCTCTCCGGCGCCGCCCGTCATACAGATAATTCACATTTACTATGAACATCTGATCCCTGGAATCATCCTCTTTATCCCTGATCACAAAAAGATTCTTGACGGCACTTTCATCTTCCTCAAAATGCCCTAGCCAGTGGATCACGTTTGCTTTCAGTTCCGCTTCATCATTGATCGACTGGTCGATGGCGAGCTTTCCCAGTGCCGGGATGATCGTGCGCATCCTCTCGTTACTGCCGAGATAATGATGCTTGAAATCCAGAGTCAGGAAGGCCGTATCCCCGGTCTCCACCATGGATTCGATGACCATGTCGCTCACATCGTAAAGAACCATGCGGTGTACGATCAGCAGATACATGATCTGGGCAATGATATAACTCAGGGGCACCAGCTCCACATCAATACCCGGAACATGCGCCAGCAGATAAGACGCGATCGCAAAGACCTGCGGTACGAAAAGGCGCTGCAGTATCCTTCTGGAAACCTGCCGCTTTTTTAAGTAACAGTAAAGAAGGATACAGACACCGACACCGAAATACAGCCCCACCATAACATAGAACAGGCTGTGCAGGGGACCGTACTCCTTCGTGACCAGCAGACCTCCGGCCGTTTTCACGACCGTGATCTCACGGTAAAAGAAAGGATAATGGCCGATGGAAAGAATTCCGACGAACATCAGCAGGTTCAGCGTAAAGCTGGCGGTACGTACCCACCGGCTCACCCGGATGCGGCAGAGGTTGAGCACGCACATGGTGATAACCCATGGCAGCATACAGCCGGCAAAATAGATCAGCTTCTGCGCCGTAAGATACAGCTCCGCATTATTGAACATGGAGGCATAGAAAAAATTGTTCAGCGGGATCAGCAGAAAGATGATCGTAATATTGACATCGTAATGCCTGTGCCACCAGAAAATATAGATCAGTGACAAAAGAAGCGATACGAGGAAACAGACGTTATAAAATACCATACTTCACCGTCCTCGGGAAAATCCGGACCCGATCCCCGCGAAGCGGGATGCGGGTCCGTCAATTATGAAAACTCTGTGTGTCACTCCCAAAAAAGCAGGGGGTACGGTCCGCTTCCGGAATCTCCGAAAAAGCCGATATCCTGTATGTACTCAGGTCAGGGCCGCAGTGATGATCGCCATGGAGTAGACCTCCAATGCGTTACAGCCGCGGGACAGATCGTTGATCTGCGCGTTCAGTCCCAGAAGGATGGGACCGTAGGCTTCGAAATTACCCATGCGCTGTGCGATCTTGTAGCCCAGGTTTCCGGAGTTGATATCCGGGAAGATAAAGGTATTGGCATAGCCGGCCACCTTGCTGCCGGGTGCCTTCTGCCTCGCCACACGGGGCGATACGGCAGAGTCAAACTGGAACTCACCGTCGATCGGCACATCAGGGAACTCTTCCCTTGCCTTGGCGGCGGCGTTGCGCATCTTGTCCACGGAATCTCCCTTGCCGCTCCCCCAGGTGGAATAGCTCAGGAATGCCACCTTGGGATCGATGCCGAAGATCCTTGCACAGTTGATGGTCTCGCCGCAGATCTCCACCAGCTCGTCTTCGCTGGGCTGGATATTGATGGCGCAGTCCGCCATGGCCAGAACCTCGTTTTCACCGGTCGCACCGGGACGCACCAGGATAAAGCAGGAGGAAACGATGGAATTGCTGGGCTTGGTCTTGATGATCTGCAGGGCCGGACGCACCGTATCCGCGGTGGAATAGGTAGCGCCGCCCAGAAGACAGTCGGCTATACCCATCTTGACCAGCATGGTCCCGAAATAATTGCGCTGCTGCATAAAGGTCTGCGCCTTTTCCGGCGTCATGCCTTTTTCCTTGCGGATCTCGTAAAAGGCCTGGGTCACCTCTTCCAGACGTTCATATTTCTTCGGATCGATGATCTGTGCCCCGCGGATGTTGAAACCGGCATCCTCCGCAGCATTGGCCACCTCCTGCTCATCGCCCAGAAGGATCGGCGTCAGGAAGTTGCTGGCCAGAAGCCGGCTGGCTGCCTCCAGGACACGGGGATCCTCGCCCTCGGTCAGAACGATGGTCTTCGGATCCTTCTTCAGTTTGTCGATCATTGCACCAAATCCAAACATTTCATTCACCCCCTGTAATATTTTTCCGGTATTGATTTTTCGCTGTCGTTTTCGAACGGTTCCCTCGGCATCTGCCGATAATGCATCATCTCAGCCTTCCTCCGCTTTATGCGTCATACTCCGGTATACCGAAATAGCGTTCCGCATTATAATAGGAGATCCCTTCGATGAGCTTCTTCAGGCTCTTTTCATTCTCCGGATACTCTCCGCACTCCACCCATCCGCCGATGAGATTGCAGGCGATGCGTCGGAAATACTCATGCCGTGTGTAGGAAAGGAAGGAACGGGAATCCGTCAGCATACCGATGAAATTTCCGAGAACGCCCAGGTTTCCGAGCGACTTCATCTGTTCCTCCATGCCGTCCCGGTTGTCCAGGAACCACCAGGCAGCGCCCAGCTGCATCTTTCCCGGGATCCCGCTCCCCTGGAAGGCTCCCAGCAGGGTGGCCAGCTGGTTGAAATCATTATGATCCAGTGAAAACACGATGGTCTTCGGCAGTTCTTCCGTTTCGTCCAACGCAGAGAAGAACGCCGCCAGCTCGTTATAGCAGCTGCTCTTTGCGATCACATCATAGCCCGTATCCGGCCCGATCAGCTTAAACATACGCGCGTTCACATTGCGGGCACAGGAATAATGGATCTCCATCACGATGTTTTCTTTATGGTATTTCCTTGCAAGGAAAAGCAGAAGCTTGGTCTGGTAGATCTCCGCCTCTTCGCGGCTTAAGCTCTCTCCGTTCATCGCCTTTTTAAAGGCGGCATCCGCAGCCTCGTCGCTGCCCCTGCGGAACATGAAATAGTCCAGACCGTGATCGGATGCCTTGCAGCCGCGGGCTTTGAAGTAGTCCACGCGCTGCGAGAGCGCTTCGCACACCTCCTGCGCGCTCTCCAGACTCGTCTTCCCAACGCTTGCCGCAAGCTTTCCGATATATTCCGCAAAACCCGGCTTGGTGAGATTCACGGCTTTGTCCGGACGGAAGCTGGGGCAGACGAAAAAGCCCTTCTCTTCCTTTGCCAGCTTTTCATGCCATTCCAGACTGTCTGTGGGATCGTCCGTGGTCCCCACAAAACGTACGCCGGACTTTTTGATGATACCGCGGGCCGAAAAGCCGGGATCGTTCTTCAAAAGCTCCGCCGCATTATCCCATACGACTTTTGCATTGTCCGCCGTGAGCGGCTCATTGACGCCGAAATAGCGCTGCAGCTCCAGATGGGACCAGTGATACATCGGATTCCCGACAGCCAGCTCCAGGGTCTTTGCAAACTCCAGGAACTTTTCGTAAGGATCGGCGTCCCCGGTGATCTTTTCTTCCGGCACGCCGTTTCCGCGCATCAGACGCCATTTGTAATGATCCCCGGCCAGGGAACCGTCCGCCTGACGTCCGCCGAGCCACAGTTCGGCGATATTTTCGTACCTCCTGTCCTCGTAGATCTCCTGCGGGGAAAGGTGACAGTGGTAATCAATGATCGGCAGCTGCTCCGCATAATCGTGATACAGACGCTTCGCCGTCTCATTATAAAGCATAAAGTCGCGATCCATAAACTGCTTCATCTGCAGATCTCCTCTATAAAGATACTCAGGACAGTGCCTGCTTCAGATCCGCGATCAGATCTTCCTTATCCTCCAGGCCGCAGGACATACGTACGAGTCCTGCAGGGATCCCTGCGGCTTCCAGCTGCTCGTCCGTCATCTGACGGTGGGTGGAGCTGGCCGGATTCAGGCAGCAGGTGCGCACATCCGCCACATGGGTCTCGATGGCGGCCAGTTTCAGTTTCTTCATAAATGCCTCGGCCGCGGGACGTCCGCCCTGCAGCTCAAAGCTCACTACGCCGCAGCCGCCATGCCCGAAATATTTCTGTGCCAGTTCATAATAAGGATCGTCCTTCAGTCCGGGGTAATGCACGGCCGTCACCTGCGGCTGTTCCTTCAAAAACTCCGCCACGGCGGTACCGTTCTCCACATGGCGCGGCATGCGCACATGCAGGCTCTCCAGCCCTAGGTTCAGATAGAACGCGTGCTGCGGCGACTGGATGCTGCCCAGGTCGCGCATGAGCTGCGCCGTTGCCTTGGTGATGAAGGCGCCCTTGCCGAATTTCTCGGCATAGGTGATACCGTGATAGGAATCGTCCGGCGTGGTCAGGCCCGGATATTTATCCGCATGAGCCATCCAGTCAAAATTCCCCGAATCCACGATGGCGCCGCCGACTGCCACACCATGACCGTCCATATACTTGGTCGTGGAATGGGTCACGATATCGGCACCCCATTCGATGGGACGGCAGCCCACGGGAGTGGGGAAGGTATTGTCAACGATCAGCGGCACGCCGTGGGAATGCGCCGCTTTGGCAAACTTCTCGATATCCAGCACCGTCAGCGCCGGGTTCGCGATGGTCTCGCCGAAGAGTGCTCTCGTATTGTCCTTAAACGCCGCATTCAGCTCTTCCTCAGTGCAGTCCGGCGAAACAAAGGTCACATCGATCCCCATCTTTTTCATGGTGACGGCGATCAGGTTGAAGGTGCCGCCATAGATGGACGAGGACGCAACGATATGGCTGCCGCATTCGCAGATATTAAAGAGGGCAAAGAAATTGGCCGCCTGTCCGGAAGAGGTGAGCATGCCCGCGCAGCCGCCTTCCATCTCGGCGATCTTGGCCGCCACATAGTCGTTGGTCGGATTCTGCAGGCGCGTATAGAAATAGCCCGAAGCTTCCAGATCAAAAAGTTTTCCCATATCCTCGCTGGTGTCATACTTAAATGTCGTAGACTGTACGATGGGGATCTGGCGGGGTTCGCCGTTTCCGGGTGTGTAGCCTCCCTGTACGCATTTTGTTCCAAGCTTCTTTTCTGCCATTTTCGTTCCCTCTCTTATTTATTTAATGATGTCACGTTTACCGTGACAGAATGCCTGCTGCCCAAAATATCGGCCCGCAGCCATACAGCAAGTGCGTGGCCCGGGTCCGAACAGTAAGCTTAATCCCCCACAGAATAGAAAATATATAGTAAAATGATACAACTTAATGATATATTTTTCAACCAATTCTCTTAATGAAATAAGCATGATCCCGCATTTTTAACTGAAATCCGGGTGCCTGAGAAAAAACCCCGGTCATTCCCTGACCGGGGTTCGTCATCTTTCGCTTACGTGAGCCACGGGGGAATCGAACCCCCGACAACTTGATTAAAAGTCAAGTGCTCTACCGACTGAGCTAGTGGCCCTTAAAAATGTAGATTTTTAAGCCTTTTTCATTTCCTGGTTCTTGATCATCACAAACAAGGCTGCTTGATCACGGTACTTGTCTTCCCGCAAAACCACTAGATTATTCTATCACCAGAGCCTGTTTCTGTCAATAAAAAAATGGCCGCTTCACGAAGCTTCACGAAGCTATCCTGCAATGATTCTTTTCTCACGATCCTCCGTCTTAACTCTCATTTTCAGAAAACAAGTATCATTACCGGGTTTTGCAGAAATGCATATCCTTTCATCTCCGGCTGATCCAAATATCACAGGAAAGGCCTGGGTTATGATGAGCTCTGTTTTTCCGAAGCTTTTGAGGAAGCTTTTATACCCAGGGACAGCGCTCCCTTCGGACAGACATGAACGCATTCCCCGCAGCGTATGCATTCGGCGCTGTCCGGCTTTTTGCTCGGATCCACGTTCATGCCGCAGGCCTTCGCGCAAAGACCGCAATGCACGCAGGCATCCCGGTCGAGATGCAGGCGGCAGATACTGACTTTCTGGAAGAGCGCGTAAAATGCCCCCAGGGGGCAGAGATATTTACAGAAAGGCCGGTAGATGAATATGGAGGCCAGGATACAGAGGATCAGGATCGCCAGCTTCCAGTAAAAGAGGCCGCCCAAAGTGGCACGCACGCCCTCATTCATCAGCGCCAGGGGAACCCCGCCTTCCAGGGTACCCACAGGACAGACATATTTACAGAAAAAGGGCACACCCTCCCCGTAGCTGCCGCGGTATATTAAAGGAAGCGCCACCACCAGAATAAGCAGGACGGCGTATTTTAAGTAGCGGAGAGCCCTGTCGGCTTTCTCCGGTACCTTCAGCTTCGGCGTGGGGATCTTGTAGAGCAGTTCCTGGATCAGGCCGAAAAGACAGAGCCAGCCGCAGACAAATCGTCCGGCAAAAAGAGCGATGGCCGAAAGAAAGCCCACCACATAGAAAGAAAAGCTCCTGCGGCGCCCGTCAAAGACCGACTGCATGGCGCCGATGGGGCAGGATCCCAGGGCCATGGGACAGGAATAGCAGTTCATCCCCGGTACGCAGACATGCTTAAGGGGCCCCGTGTAGATCTTTCCTCCCGCAAAAAGGCCGCGAAACCATCCGTTCTGGATCGCTCCCCAGCCCGCCTGTACGATTTTCCGAAGATGCTTAGCCAAGGCCGATACACTCCATGCAGATGTTGGCGCCCTTGCGGTAGACCGTCTTGGGTTCTCCCCGTACGATGCCGAAGATAAAGGCCGCAACGGACAGAAGCAGAAGGATCAGCGTCAACAGCTTCCGCATCCCGGGTCTTGCATTTTTGCTGCCTGCAGCGTCATGCTCCTCTTTCATCGGCCCACCTGACTTAAGTATGTTTCGATGGTGCTCTCCCATTCCGCTTCGGAAAGGGAACCGATCATCGGTTCATCATTCAGGATATTTCCGCAACTGTCCACAAAGAAGGTGGTGGGCACATAACCGGTATCAAAGAGGAGCATCATGTCCTCCGTCTCCACCACCAGCGGATATTTCACTCCCGTGCTCCTCGCGATATCCTTTGCCTCCGCGATCATGGAGGGATCCACGTTTCCGTCCCAGTCGGTGAGATCGCAGGTCAGCCCCACGATACCGAAACCACGGTCCGCATATTTATCCGCACAGGCTTGCAGGCCCGGCATCTCGTTGATACAGGGGCCGCAGAAGGTGCCCCACACATTGAGCATGGTCACATCGTTTTTACGGATCAGATCGCCGAGGGTCATCTTGTTTCCGTCCACATCTTCCGTCGCATAGCTCATCAGCTCCGCTTCGATCCGGCCGGTGATGACCTCCGGCTCGGGCTCTTCAGTGGGTTCCGGCTCTTCGGTGGGCTCCGGCTTCTCCGGGGCTTCCGTTGTTTCCGGCTCTGTCCGGGGCTCTTCCTTATCTTCCGGTTCCTCTTTCTTAGTGGGCTTCGCGTTTTCCTTGTTGTCTTCTCTCTGCTCCCTCTCTGCCCTCAAGTCCCTGCCGGTATCATCCCCGCAGGCGCCAAGCAGCGGCGTGACCGCCAGCAGCAGGCAAAGAAGCCCGGGTAAGAGTGCTTGGTTTCTGATGTTTTTTCTTTTCATGATCACATATCTCCTCTTTATTTCTTCATATTTTATATATCACAGAGACCGCTCATCCGCAAGCTGTTTGACAGATTCCGGCTAACATGATAATATGTGTGTATAAAGGCACTACCGCAGATGGCGGTCCGCCTTGGTTTCTAGCTACATTGAGCAACCGTTAACCTTGGTCGGGGCGGTTGCTCTTTTGTTTTCTATTTTTCACTATGTCGTAGAGCAGATTTGCCAATGCGATCAACGCATTTGCCACCGCTGCTACGGCACCGATCAAATTCAACAAATTCGCTGTCCTCTCTTTTGTCGTCCTCCTCATTGGCATCACCTCCAAAATGTCGGGAAGCCCGTACGGATTCGTACGTCTGAAAGGCAGACCGCCTGCCGCTTCTGCGATAGTACCCATATTTATTATACTCTATATAGCACGCTTGTCAATGCTTCTTTTTTTAACAAAATACCGCCCCGGGTTTCCCCGGGGCGGCTGTGTTACTTTGTTACTTTGTTGCTGTGAACCTTGTCCTTATTTCACTTTGATGGACAGGGACTTCTTCACTACCTTCGTAGAGCCTGTGAAGCTTACTTCTACCGCGATGCTGCCGCTCTTGATGGCAGTAGCTCCGGCCTTCACTTCGATGACTCCTTCTTCAGCATTGTAGAATACCTTTGCGTTGGTCTTGCTGTCGATGAACCAGCCTTCTTCACCTTCTACTGCGGTTCCGTTGGTGAACTTCACGCCTGCAGGTG
>JAEELW010000083.1 GCA_016282915.1 Lachnospiraceae bacterium
AGCCGCCTTCATATATTCGGTGATGCTCTCTTCATCGTATACCACTTCCATGCCGCGGCCGCCCAGCACGTAAGAAGGACGCACCATCACGGGATAACCGATACGTGCGGCGATCTCCTTTGCCTCTTCCACGGTGGTCGCCATGCCGCTCTCGGGCATCGGGATGCCCAGCTTGTCCATCATTGCGCGGAACTGGTCGCGGTCTTCTGCCAGGTCGATGACCTCGGGGCTGGTGCCCAGGATGTTCACGCCGTTCTTCTTCAGATCCGCTGCCAGGTTCAGCGGTGTCTGTCCGCCGAACTGGGCGATGACGCCCACGGGCTTTTCCTTATGATAAATGCTCAGCACATCTTCCAGCGTGAGCGGCTCGAAATACAGTCTGTCGGAGGTATCGTAGTCGGTGGACACGGTCTCCGGATTGCAGTTGACGATGATGGTCTCGAAGCCCAGCTTCTTCAGGCTCATGGCCGCATGCACGCAGCAATAGTCAAATTCGATACCCTGGCCGATACGGTTGGGACCGCCGCCTAAGATCATGATCTTCTGCTTATCTCCCGGATCATGCACATCGGAATCCAGGTTGTAGCTGCTGTAGTAATAGCAGCTGTCCTGCGTGCCGCTCACGTGCACCTTGTCCCAGTGCTCCTCACAGCCGGCCTTAAGACGCGCATTGCGGATGTCATCCTCGGCAACCCCGAGGATCTCGCTCAAATACTTATCGGAGAAGCCGTCCTTCTTGGCCTGTACCAGATCGGCATCGGCGGGAACCTTGCCCTGATAAGCCGCAACCAGCTTCTCTTCCTCATCCACCAGTTCCTTCATCTGTTCGATGAAGTATTTCTTAACCTTTGTGATCTCGTGGATCTCATCCACGGTCGCGCCCTTGCGCAGCGCCTCATACATCTGGAAATGCCGCTCGGAATTGGGCGTTACCAGCTTCTGCAGCAGCTCTTCTTTCGTAAGGCTGTTGAAATTCTTTACATGGCCCAGACCGTAACGGCCCTTCTCCAGGGAACGGACAGCCTTCTGGAAGGCTTCCTTGTAATTCTTACCGATGCTCATCACTTCGCCCACGGCGCGCATCTGGGTACCCAGCTTGTCTTCCACGCCCTTGAATTTCTCAAAGGCCCAGCGGGCAAACTTGACCACGACATAGTCGCCGCCCGGCACGTATTTATCCAATGTTCCGTATTTCCCGCAGGGGATCTCGGAAAGGGAGAGCCCGCTGGCCAGCATCGCGGATACCAGCGCGATGGGGAAGCCCGTCGCTTTGGATGCCAGTGCCGAGGAACGGGAGGTACGGGGATTGATCTCGATCACGATGATGCGGTCGCTCACCGGATCATGGGCAAACTGCACATTGGTGCCGCCGATGACCTGGATGCGGTCCACGATCTTGTAGGCCTGCTCCTGCAGACGCTTCTGCAGATCCTCGCTGATCGTGAGCATCGGCGCGGTACAGAAGGAATCGCCGGTATGCACGCCCATGGGATCCACGTTTTCGATGAAGCAGACCGTGATCATATTGCCGTCCTTGTCACGCACCACTTCCAGTTCCAGCTCTTCCCAGCCGGCCACACACTCTTCGACAAGCACCTGTCCTACCGGGCTGGCCTGCAGGCCGCGGGCACAGACGGTCTTCAGCTCTTCTTTGTTATAAACCAGACCGCCGCCGGTTCCGCCCATGGTATAGGCGGGACGCAGCACCACGGGATAACCCAGATCGTCCGCGATCCTCAGCGCTTCGTCTACGCTGTAGCTCACCTCGGAACGGGCCATGCCGATGCCCAGGCTTTCCATGGTCTCTTTGAATTCGATACGGTCTTCGCCGCGCTCGATGGCATCCACCTGCACGCCGATGACTTTTACGTTATATTTGTCCAGCACGCCCTTGCGGTTCAGCTCCGCGCAGAGGTTTAAGCCTGACTGTCCGCCCAGGTTCGGGAGCAGCGCGTCCGGCCGTTCCGCGGCGATGATCTGTTCCAGACGATCCGCGTTGAGCGGCTCGATATAGGTCACATCGGCCATCTCGGGATCGGTCATGATGGTCGCCGGATTGGAATTGACCAGGATGATGCGATAGCCCAGCTTCCGCAGTGCCTTGCAGGCCTGGGTGCCGGAATAGTCGAATTCGCAGGCCTGTCCGATGATGATCGGGCCGCTGCCGATGATCAGTACGCTTTTAATGTCGGTTCTCTGTGCCATGATATTCCCCTTTCTTATCCCCCTAAATATGCTTTTTTGATCTCTTCGCTCCTGGCGAGCTCAGATGCATCCCCGCTTAAGGTGATGCGGCCGGTCTCGAGTACATAGGCCCTGTTGGCTACCGAAAGCGCCATCTGGGCGTTCTGCTCGACCAGAAGAATGGTGGTTCCCTGTTTATTCATATCCACGATGATATCGAAGATCTGCTGTACCAGTATGGGTGCCAGGCCCATGGAGGGCTCGTCCAGCATCATCAGCTTCGGCTTTGACATGAGCGCGCGGCCCATGGCCAGCATTTGCTGCTCGCCGCCGGAAAGGGTCCCGGCGATCTGATGATAACGTTCCTTCAGCCTCGGGAAAAGGACGTATACCTTTTCCAGCGAGTCCGCCGCTTCCGCCGCGGGTCTGGTATAGGCGCCCATTTCGAGATTTTCCAGCACCGTCATATGCTGGAACACCCTGCGGCCTTCCGGGCACAGGGCCATACCGTGGGCAACGACTTTGTCCGCACCGATCCCGTGCAGATCCCGTCCTTCAAACATGATCTTTCCGCTGCGCGCTTTCAGAAGCCCGCCGACGGTATTGAGGGTCGTGGACTTTCCTGCCCCGTTCGCACCGATCAGGGTAACGATCTCGCCCTCATTTACCTCGAAGGAGACGCCTTTGATCGCATGGATACTGCCGTAGTAGACCTGCAGATCGCTGACCTGTAACATTTCAGCCATGCTCAGTTCTCCTCCTTTCTTCCGCCCAGGTACGCCTCGATGACCTGAGGGTTGTTCTGTATCTCCGTGGGCGTGCCTTCGGCGATGATCTTTCCGAAATTCACCACCACGATATTCTCGCAGATCCCCATGACCAGATTCATATCATGCTCGATCAGCATGACGGCGATCTTGAATTCATCGCGGATCTTGCGGATATTTTTCATCAGCTCTTCGGTCTCGGAAGGGTTCATGCCCGCAGCCGGTTCGTCCAGAAGCAGAAGCTTCGGCTCCGTCGCCAGTGCGCGGACGATCTCGAGACGCCTCTGCGCGCCGTAAGGAAGGCTGTCCGCCCGTACGCCCGCCATATCGGCCATACCGAAGATATCGAGAAGCTCCAGGGTCCGCTCATGCGCCCGCTTTTCCTCTTTCCAGAATGCGGGCAGACGGAAGATCCCGCTGAACATCCCGTATTTTACATGCGCATGCAGACCGATACGGACATTTTCCTCCACCGTCAGTTTGTCGAAAAGGCGGATGTTCTGGAAGGTCCTGGCGATACCCGCGTGATTGACCTGCACCGGGCTCATGCTGCGCGTATCCTTCCCATCCAGAAGGATCCTGCCGCGGCTGGGCTGGTACACCTTGGTCAGCAGATTAAAGATCGTGGTCTTGCCGGCGCCGTTGGGGCCGATCAGTCCCTTGATCTCGTCGGGCGCTATGGAGATATTAAATTCGTCCACGGCGGTAAGACCGCCGAAATCGATCCCCAGATGGGAAGTCACAAGGATTGCGTCCTGCTGCTCTTTACTCATTTCCGGCGCCCTCCTTCTTTGCTTTTTTCCCTATGCCGTCCAGGAAGCTCCGTATCCTCGGGTTGTTACCGGCGATCATCACAAGGATCAGCACGATCGCGTAGATCAGCATACGGTAATCCGCGAACTTACGCAGGAGCTCCGGAAGTATGGTCAGCAGTGCTGCCGCGATGATGGAACCCGTCATATTGCCGATGCCGCCCAGCACCACAAATACCAGGATCAGGATCGAGGTATTGAAATCGAATTTCTTCGGCGCGATGGTGGAATAATTCAGCGCATACAGCGCACCCGCCGCGCCTGCGATGGCCGCCGAAGTCACAAAGGCGATCATCTTGTGCCTGGTCACCGGTACGCCGCTCGCCTCTGCCGCGATCCGGTTGTCGCGGATCGCCATGATGGCAAGGCCCGTACGGCTGTTTACCAGATTCTGTATAATGACCAGCACAATGATCAGCAGTATCGTTCCGCCCATAAATGTCGATATCTTGGTCACGCCCGTGGCACCCATGGGTCCGTTGATCAGTACCTTCCCGTCTGCCGCAAGGCCGAGGGATGCCGTATCCTTAAAGGACATGTGCAGACCGGAGCCGTCTACGCCCACATACAGACAGTTCAGTACGTTCTTGATGATCTCACCGAAAGCCAGGGTAACGATGGCCAGATAGTCGCCGTTCAGGCGCAGCACCGGGATACCGATCAGGACGCCGGCGATACCCGCAAAAAGCGCACCCACAAGGATCGCGCAGAAAAGCCGCAGGGTAGGATCCGGTATGCTGCCCGCCAGGCTCATGGATACCACCACACCGGAAAAGGCGCCCACGGACATAAAGCCCGCATGTCCCAGGCTCAGTTCACCGGAGATACCCACCACCAGGTTCAGGGCAAGGGCCATGATCACATAAGAAAGAATAGGGATCAGCTGCCCGCGGAGGCTGTTGGTCAGCATCCCGCCGGAAGCCAGGATCTGCACAACGATAAAGAAAAGGATGACGATACCGTAATTCAGGAAAGAGATCTTTGTATGCTTTTTCAGCTTCATCTGCCGTCCCTCCTATACCTTTTCTCTGACCTTGTGTCCAAGAAGGCCGGTAGGTTTTACAAGCAGCACGATGATCAGTACCGCAAACACGATCGCATCGGAAAGCTGGGTCGAGATATAGGCCTTGCCGAAGATC